>DASXLF010000220.1:0-2362 GCA_036496405.1 Steroidobacteraceae bacterium
GCGAAATTTGGATCGAGCTTGGCGGCCTCTGCCAGGGACCGCAGCCGTTCAATCTGCTTTGCCTCGCGAGCGGGATCGGCAGGCGGCAGCCCTTGCGCTGCCTTGAATTCGCCAACGGCCTTGGTGAACTTGAAGCGCTCCGCCAGCAGATGCACCAGGGCCGCATCGATATTGTCGATGGAATCGCGCAGGCGCTGCAATTCGGGATGCGTGTGCTGGGGCATGACATCCACGCTAAGGTTGAGGAACGCCCCGTTTTGCAGGAGCAACAGGATTAGGGCGCAAGCTGACTTCTGGCGCAAGGCGGATCAACTAAACGGGAACCGGCGCCTCTGCAGGAGGATTTTGCAGAGGCATGGACAAACCCGTTCTCGAACGCATCGGCGAGAAGGCGGACCGCCGCACGGAACTGGCCGCCGACCGCACGGTGCTGGCGGGCGAGCGGACCTATGCCGCCTGGATGCGCACCGGCTTCGCCGCGCTGGCGAGTGGCGTGGGCGCCCGGACGCTGCTTTCCGGCGCGCTCGGGCACTGGCTGGTGATGGGCGTTGGAACCGTGCTCATCCTGTTCAGCGGCTTCTGTTTTGGTGCCGCTGTCTGGCGGGAGTTGTTCGCTGGCGCGCCGCCTCCGCGGCCTGACGTGCGGCACATCCCCCGCGGCCTGCTTTATGTGATCAACGGATTCCTGGCGCTGGTGTCCTTGGCCGCCCTGATGGGCATCTGGATGGGCCCGTTTCACCACTGAGGAGGAATGCTACTGTGACATCGGCGATGTTGCCGCGCCGATATCGGTTGTGGACCAGCCGCCGCCGAGCGCCTTGTATAAAGATACGAGATTTTGCGCGAGTTGCTGGCGCGATTGCGTCAGCTGATCCTCTGCGTTCAGCAACGTGGTTTGTGCCGTCAGCACATTGAGGTACGTCACCAATCCCGCACGATACTGATTCTCCGCCAGCGCAGCGGAGGATTGCGCCGATTGCAGCGCGGTTTGCAGCGCGACGTAGCGCTGCTGCTCATTCGTGTAGCGGGTGAGCGCATCTTCGGCATCCCGCAACGCACTCAGCACCGCCTTCTGATATGCCAGGTACGCCTGTTGTGTTTCTTCTTCTTTCGCGCGGATGTTCGCATGGATTTGTCCGCCCTGAAAAATCGGCCAGGTGATCTGGCCGAAGCCGATCGTACCGAAATGGCTGGCGGACAGCAGATCGCCGATATGTGGGCCGGTGAACGACGCTGCACCAATCAGGTTGAATTTGGGATAGAGGTCTGCCACCGCCACACCGATATTGGCCGTCGCGGCTGCAAGCTTGCGTTCCGCCTGCCGGATATCCGGGCGCCGGCGCAGCAGATCGGACGGCAACCCCACCGGCAGCGTTGCCGGAATGGGGGGCTGCGGCGCGGTGCTGTCGAGCTCCGCCGTGAGTGTCTCCGGCTCTTTCGCCAGCAGCACGGCGATGGCGTGTTCGAAAGCGCGCGCATCCGTCTGCAGGCCGGGCAACTCGGCCGCGGTGGTGTTCACCAGCGCACGCTGCTGATTGACATCGAGTTGCGTGACGAAACCGGCACGGGCCCGCGCATGCACCAGGGCCAGCGCATTTTGCTGCCGCCCGATCTCGGTCCGGAAAATGGCCATCCGTGCTTGCGCCGCCCGGAGCGAGAGATAGTCGTTCGCCACTTCCGCCGTCAGCGAAACTTCGCCATCGCGCATCTCCCAGGCCGCGGCTTCGGTGTTGGCCTGCGCGGCTTCCACAGCGCGGCGCGTGCCACCGAAAATGTCCAATTCCCAAGTGGCGTCGAAGCCGAGATTGTAGAGCTTGATATTAGTCGACTGGTTGGCCGTTGACGGAGCGCCTGCTCCTCCGCCCGCGAGCGCACCGAGCGGATTGGAATTGGAATGCAGATTCAGCGCAGCGCCATTGGCATTCAGCTTCGGCCATTCCGGGGCGCCGGCAATGATCTCCTGTTCGCGCGCTTCGCGAATGCGCGAGGCGGCCGCCTGCAGGTCGAGATTGGCGCTGAGCGCACGCGCGATCAGGCTCTGCAATTCCGGATCGGGAATTTGCGTCCACCATTGCGAGAGATCGGCCTCATTCGGCACCGGACGGCTGAGCGGCGCCTGCGCACTGTTGGCCGGCAAGTCGCCGTAAGCAGGCGGCGCGGTGGTTTGTGGCGCATGATAATCCGGTCCCACCTCGCAGGCGCAAAGCAGAAGCAAGGCGGCAAACGGCGCAATGCGTCTCATGGCGCCGCCGCGGGCGCTTGCGATTGCCCGCGCTTGCCCGGTCCCTGCATCAGGAAGATCAGCGGCAGCGCGCAGGCGATGACGATCATCAGAGTGTGGAACGCATCCACATACGACAGC
>DASXLF010000221.1:0-1916 GCA_036496405.1 Steroidobacteraceae bacterium
AAGACGTCTGGTCTGGACGAAGTGCTTGCCGTAACCAAGATGGGGCAGCGGCCCTTCGGCGGCGCCGACTTTGGTACCGAGCATGCGTTCAGCGGCGGCCCGAGCGGCAACCAGGCGCAGTTCACCTCGCTGGCGCTGGGCGCGGGTGGCAGTATCCATGTCGCCGAGACCGAGCACAGCCTGCTGCTCAGCAACAACGCCATGGGTTATGCCTACAACTCTAACGGTGCCATCGCCGGCACCTGGACCAATACCCTCGCCGACGACGGCAATGCCGGCGTCAACGACGTAGGCTCGACGCCGAGCATCGGCGTGCTGACCGACGGCACGCCAGTCATTGCCTATTACGACACAACCAACAAGTCGTTGCGGTTTGCAATCAGCACGGTGCCCGATGGCGGCAACAACACGGGCGCGACGTGGACAACTTACCGGATCGACACCTCGCGCTTCGGCAGCCAGGTGGGCCTCAACCCCGCGTTGGGCGTGCTGGCGCACAGCGGCCACCCGGACAAGATCCTCGTGGCGTACGGCGTGGCCGACGGCACGACGCAGGTGCTGCGGCTGATCCAGTTCGACGCGCCGACGCACTAATTCGAAACCGTAGCGGCGGCTTCCAGCCGCCGTCCGATCAAGCCGGCGGCTAGAAGCCGCCGCTTGTATCTTGAGCACACCGCGGGAAGGCCGTCCGCCGCTTAGTCCAACGAGACTGCACCGTAGATAGGCCTCCCGCCCGCTGCCTAGAAGCCGTGGAGCATCCAAGGCCCAAGAGCCTGTATAGACAAGCACGGCCGAGTGCAGGCTAACGGGCGGGCGACCCGCGGCATTGTAACGCTGCTCAAGGAGTCTGTCATGCCACGGATCCTCAAACAACGGCGGCTGGTCGCGGTGGCCGCTGGGATCGATATTTGCCGGGCGCTGTTGCAAGTGTGCCTGCTGGATGCAGCGGGCGAGACCCGCCAAGTGGAGTTCCCCAACACGCCCGATGGGCATCAGCAGCTGCTCAAATGGCTGCGACCCGGCGTCCCGGTGGCCCTCGAGGCGACCGCCAATTTCAGCCTCGACCTGTCGGTGACCCTCGTACGGGCCGGTCTGTCCGTGATGGTCCTCAACCCGCGCCAGGCGCGCGACTTCGCCGGCAGTCTCAACCTGCGGGCCAAGACCGACCGCGTGGATGCCGAGATGCTGGCCAAAGCTGCGCTGTGTCTGGACTTGCCGCTGTACCAGCCGCCCGCCGGCCTGCGGCTGGAACTGCGCGGGTTGATGCGGCGCCATGTCGACCTGACCACGACCCGCAGCGGCGAGAAGCACCGCCGGCACGCGGTCGATGCCGCGCAGAGCCTGGGCACGCGCGTCCAGCAGTCGATTGACCGCCACATCGCCGTGATCGAGGCCGAGCTGGACGTGCTCGAAGCGGAAGCGCTGGAACTGGTCGCGCAGGATCCGGAACTGCACGAGTTCTATCAGCGACTGGTGGCCATCAAAGGCATTGGCCAGATCACCGCCTTGCGCCTCGTAGGTGAAGTAGGTTGCTTGCCCACCGGACTGACCGCCCGGCAGTGGACGGCCTGGGCCGGACTTGATCCGCGGCCGCATGAGTCTGGGCCCCACCGCGGCCAGCGCCGGATCAGCAAGCGCGGCAGCGTCTACGTGCGCCGCAGCCTGTTCATGTCAGTCCTGGTGGCGGTCCAGCACAACCCGGCCTTCCGCGCCTACTACGAACGGCTACTGGCTCGCAGCAAGGCCAAGATGGTCGCCCTCGTGGCTGCCATGCGCAAGCTGCTCACCGCCGCTTGGGCGCTGGCAACTCATCACGAGGACTTTGACGAACACAAACTATTTCGACAGGAGGCTTGACCAGAAAGAGAGCATCTACAGGACTTTGAACTAAAATCCCCCCATGCAGCGGATTGTCG
>DASXLF010000222.1:0-1567 GCA_036496405.1 Steroidobacteraceae bacterium
CCTGCCACAGCGCCACGGCGCGATGCGCCGCCGGATCCTGCATCAACGTGTAGGTGCCCTGGGGATCGGCGACCGGATCGGCGAATTTGGTGGTGGTCTTCTCGCCGAGCAGCTTCTGCGCGAGCAATCCGTAAAAGGTCGGCTGCTGTGACGCGGCGTAGTTGAGCAAGGTCACAACGCGTGTGGGGTTGCCGTTCTGCGTGTACGCGCGCGCAGCCCAGAAGGCAGCGCCACCGCGCACCCAATTGGGGATCGCGCCATTCTGCGCCAGCGTCTCGAAGCGGCTGGCGGCGACATCGAACTTGCCCATGCGATAAGCCGCCAAGCCTGCCCACCAATCGAGCATCGGCGCGTTGATGCGGTCGAGCCCGGCCGGGCGCAGCGCCACGTCGAAGGCTTCGAAATCCTGTCCCGAGGCCATGTAGGCGGCGGCGACGCGTTGATAGAGCCGCGCGATGTCGCGCGTCGGCACGGTGTTGGTGGCGGCGAGCGCCTGCACGGCAGCATCGGCCTGTTGCGGTTGCCCTGCGCGAACCGCGGCGGTGATTTGCGGCACGACAGCGCGCGCCGCTTCGGTCGACAGCGTCTGATCCGGCAGGTCGGGGTCTTCATATCCGCCGCCCCGCGCACGCGGCGCGCCTGCGGGCGTCGGAATAGGGGTGGTGAGCTTCACGGCCACCACGCGGTGGTGGCGCCGCACTTTCACGGTCGCCTTCTCGACGGCCAGTTTGTAAATGCGGTCGGCGATGGGCAGGTCGCGGTACTGCTCGAGCCAGCTCACCAGCTCGGAAACGGTGGCGGTGGAGTAGGGTGAGAGATAGTGCTCGGCTTCGGCATAACCCACCAGCGAACGGTCGGAGAGCTGGGCGACCAGGCTCTGCGCATCGGCGAAGCGGCCGGCCTGCTCATCCTGGAATATCTGCCGGTAACGCTGCGCGTCGTCTGCCGACAAAACCGTGACGGGATTGGAACTCTGGGCGAGGGCGGAGGTTACGGATAGAGCGGCTACAGCCGCCAGCAGGACAGTACGCAAGCGCGCCACCCCGGCCTCCTTCGATTCATTGTGACGGAAAGGAGGCTACCCGATTGGGGGTTACTGCGCAACCCTGTGATTCTGTTCAAGTTTCTCATTAATGGCCTGGAGATCGCGCCAGGCATATTTTTTCTGCGCCGGCTGCCTGAGCAGGTAGGCCGGGTGCAGGGTCGGCATCACCGGCACCATCCGCCCCGCCACATGATACTGAAGCCATTTGCCGCGGCTCTGCAGGATGCCTTCCGCCTTCCCCAACACATGGCGCAGGGGTGAGCCGCCCAGCAGGACAATTAGCTCTGGCGCATGCAGCTCGATGTGCCGGCGCAGGAACGGGATGCACTTGGCGACCTCCGCGAGGTCCGGGTTGCGATTGTCCGGCGGGCGCCAGGGCAGCACGTTGATGATGTAGGCCGTGGTGCGGTCGAGGCCGATGGCCGCCAGCATCTTGTCGAGCAGCTTGCCGGCCTTGCCGACGAAGGGCACGCCGGCCTTGTCCTCGTCGAAGCCGGGCGCTTCGCCGATGAACAGGATGCC
>DASXLF010000223.1:0-11114 GCA_036496405.1 Steroidobacteraceae bacterium
CTGGCTGCGGCGCAGGCTGCTCAGTCCTCGGTCGATGCGACCAACGAAAAAATCGACCGGATGTTCAAGAAGTCGGTTTCGAAGTAATCGGTCGGCCTTTAGGGCCAGAACGCCGCGGTTGGCGCGGCGTTCTCCTTCGCGGTTTTCTTTGGTGGTAGTGGGTTGGTGAAACTGCGATGATTGCGCGCAGCGGTAGGCTGCGGGCGATCGCTTGTCGCTATGTGCCCGCCAGCGCGCTCAGCAATCCATATATGCCGATGCCCAGAGCGGCGATGGCATCCCCCGCAATTAGCCCGCCCCCGACCAGCGACGTCACGCTCATATCGCTGGGTAACCCCTGCGCCCGAACCGGCCCGCGTCCCTTCGTGATGCCTTCATAGCTCTCCGCCAGCAGGCTACCGCCGGCAAACCATGCCGCGGTCGGCAGATTCACGAAGCCGCCGAACGATGAGGCGTAGGGGGAAGGCAGGATCAGCGCGAACACGGTGAAATCAACAATCCGTGCACCCTTGCCCGCTTGCAGATACACGCGATAGCGACGATTCGCGGCAATCAACTTGCGCAGCAGCTCGGTGGCAAACCCGAGAGCGATGCCCACCAGAATAGCCGTGCGCTGGTACGGCTTGACGTCGGTCAGGCTGCGCAATGTGCCTACAAATTTATAGGTCATGGCCGAAGTCCATTGGGCCGGCTGTTGCGCCGCGCTCATGACCGTCTGGTCTTGCAGCAGCACCGGATAGGCTGCCATGAAGAGTTTGGCGAAAGCCACGGCACTGATTGCGCCCACCGCAACGCCCGCGATCTGATAGCGGAACTGGTTAGTGCGGCTGGTACCCAGACGCCGACCGGTCGAGCGATCCTGCTGCATATCGGAACCGACGCTGATGGCGATCAGCATCGCGGTTCCGGCGATCAGACCCACCATGGCATCTTTCAATCCCAGCGTTGCCATTATCAGCACCGTCACGACAAAGGCCGAGGAAATCGGATTCCAATCCGTGAGGCCCTGCGAAATGCCGTTGACCAGCGCAAACACAAACACCAGCAGCAGCGCGAGGATGATGTAGCCGGCGGGTTGGCTCAGAAGCTGGGTACCCACCCAGACTACGCCAACGCCCCAGCACAGCACCCAGACCACCAGACGCGACAGCTGGGTTTTTTTCCACGGCTCCACCTCCTGCGGCACGTTCTCCTCGCGCATGGTGCGTGCGCGCTGGACCACTCCCCACAGAATCAAACTCATGTCTATGATCGATGCGCCCAGAATCATGCCGAGCGCGATCAAAAAGGTGATCTTCCTGAACGGCTCGCCCGGGAGCAGCCAACCGATGCTGACGAAGTACGGCACCAACGCCTTGGCGACCAGGCCGCCAATCAGTGCCGGCACTCCGACGCGAGCGCCCACCACCATGCCGGCGCCGATCGTGGACATCGACAACCCCGTGGCGCCCAGCCATGCCAGCTTGCCGGCCCCAAGGCCACCGGCCAACCCAGTGAGCATGCCGCCGCCGAGCATGGCCACCGAGCGCTTGAGCAATTCTGGATCGGTGAGCGCGCGCAGTATGTTGGCGACCGCCAGACCGCTCGGGTACACCAGGTTCAGACGGTCCACGAGTATGGGCGTGTACAGCATTCCCACACCCGCGCCATACATGCCAATGCAAAGCATGTAGAGAATCAGGTAGAGCGTCGGCGGCTGCGGCATGCCCATCCACACCATGGCCTGGATCACCACTGCCATAGCACTCATGCCCGCCACCGAGGCGGCAGCGGTCTGGATGTAATTGGCGCCGTGCTTGCCCTCAGCCCCATAACCGTAGGTCACGGTCGAGCCGAGAATCCCGGCCAGCACCTGGCCGCCCACATAGAAGCCCAGGGAGAAATTCATGTAGGAGGCGGTCACGCCGCCCAGCGGTCCCAGAACCAGAATGCCGATGGCGCCGATCAGCAGATGATATTTCCAGCTGTTAACCGCCGGTAGCCACTGCCAGCGCGGGACGCTGGCCGCGACGCCAGAATGTGCAGGTTGTTCGAGGGGCTCCGCGTTCACTAATAGCGCAACAGCGCCGAGCCCCAGGTTACGCCACCCCCAAGTGCCTCGAGCAACAACAGGTCCCCGCGCTTGATGCGTCCATCGCGTACGCCCACATCCAATGCCAATGGCACCGAGGCCGTCGATGTGTTGCCGTGCTCCTGCACGGTGACGATCACACGCTCCATGGGCATGCGGAGCTTTTTCGCCACCGCCTGGATGATGCGCAGATTGGCCTGATGCGGGACCAGCCAGTCGATGGCCGATCGATCCAGCTGATTCGACGCCAGTGTTTCATCGACTATGCCACCGAGCAACGTCACCGCCAGTTTGAACACCTCACTGCCGGCCATGCGTATGTAGTCGCCACTGGGCATGCTGCCCGGCGCCGGGCCACGTGCCGGGCCTCCTGAGCAATACAGCAGATGCTGGTAGCTGCCGTCGGCGTGCAGGTGGGTTGAGATGATGCCGGGCTGCTCGGACGGCGACAGCACCACCGCACCGGCGCCGTCTCCGAATAATATGGCGGTACTGCGGTCACTGTAGTCGGTGATGCGCGAGAGCACCTCGGACCCCACGACCAGCGCCCGTTGCGACTCCCCGGCGCGTACGAATTTATCCGCCATGGCCAGCGCGTACATGAAGCCGCTGCAGGCGGCCTCGAGACTGAACGCGGGCGCACCGCGGCAGCCCAGGCGGGCCTGCAACAGGCAACCGCAATTGGGGAACACCAGATCCGCGGTGGTCGTACCGTAGGAGATCAGATCGATATCCTGCGGTTGCAATCCGGCCGCGGCGATCGCCGCGCGGGCCGCGTGCTCGGCCATGTCGACGTTGGATTCGGTGTCGCCGATGATGTGGCGGCGCTCGATACCGGTACGTTCACGGATCCAGGCATCGCTGGTATCCATGCGCTGCTCGAGATCGGCGTTGCTTAGGATTTTCTCCGGCAGATAACTGCCGGTTCCCACGATCCTGGAGTACACGCCCGGCCTGCTCCGGAGCGCCGAGGCGCTATTCCTTGCTGTCCGTTTCTGCCTTTTTCTCGATGACGCGCCGGCCGCGATAAAAACCATCCGGCGTAATGCAATGACGCAGGTGCTGTTCGCCGGATTGTGCGTCGACCGATAGGGCTGGGATCGTCAATCCATCGTGGGAACGGTGCATGCCGCGTTTGGACGGCGTCTTGCGGCTTTTTTGTACTGGCATGGTCCCGACTCCTGAAACAAATACTGACTACTTGGTCGCTTTACCGCCGCGTTCCAGCAGCGTTCGCAGATCGGCGAACGGCCTCGCGGTGGCAATCTCTGGCCCCGCTTCAAGCGGCGCGGCCGCCGCGAATCCCGTCGCCGGCGCTGCCAGACAGCTTGAGCCCCCGTCATGCAGAGACACGATCGGCACCGCCAGGCGCAGTTCCTCAGCCGCCAGCGCCGCCAGACTCAAGCGCCCTTCCGGCGCCAGAAACGTCTCCCAACCCGTCGGCGCCCCTTCCGCTTCGGATTCCGATTCCACTACCACCACGGGTGAGTTGGTATCGATCTCCAGCGGCATCGGTGCCATGCAGCGCTGGCAGATCACCTGCAGGCGCGCGTGCAGCCAGATGTTGGCTATCGCAAATCCCTGTTCACGGCCGAAGCGCAGTCGCACCTGCACGCGTCCGTCGCCGGCCACCAAGTCGGGCGGCATTCCGGGTAGCTCCGAAACCGGCATTTCAAACTCAAAGGCCGCGTGCGAGTCCGCCAGCTTTCTGACGTCGCGAAGCTTCAAGGCGGCGCCCGGCATGGGGCGCGTATAATAGGTTTAGCGCCCTGGCAAGTCAAAACTACAGGACTTTCAAGCCTTTGAGACTATGCCGCCACCACCGCTGATCCTTGCTTCGACCTCGGCGTATCGACGGCAGCTGTTGAGCCGGCTGAACCTGGACTTTGAAGTCATCGCGCCGCTGGTGGATGAGTCGCCCCTGGCGCTGGAAACACCCCTGGAGCGTGCACAGCGCCTGGCAGTGGAGAAGGCCCGTGCCGTGAGCATGCGGCATCCGGCCGCGGCGGTCATCGGCAGTGATCAGGTCGCGGTGTGCAAGGGCGAGCTGCTGGACAAGCCCGGTAGCCAGGAACGTTGCCTGGCGCAACTGCAGTGGCTGTCCGCCGCCGCAGCAACTTTTTACACCGCGGTGGCGGTGCTGCACGCCGACAGCGGCACCAGCAGCCAGTTTGTCGACACCACCACGGTGTACTTCCGGGCACTCAGCGGCGCCGAGATCGAGCGCTACATCAGCGTCGAACAGCCGTTCGATTGCGCCGGCGGTTTTCGCGCCGAGGGGCTGGGTATAAGCCTGTTTGCGCGCGTGGTCGCTGAGGATCCCAGCGCGCTGACCGGACTGCCGCTGATCGGCCTGGCGCGCGCGCTGCGGCAGGTGGGCTGCGAAGTACCCTAGCGGCGCCGGCTGCGGCTGCTCTGCAGTTGATCCAACAGCGAGCGCAACTCCTGCGGCAGCGGCGCGCTGAAGCTCTGTTCGCCACCATCGGGCCACGAAAAAGACAGACTATGCGCGTGCAGAAACATGCGCCTCAAACCCAGACGCGTGAATTCGCTGTTCAGCGCCTTGTCACCGTACTTGTCGTCGCCCAGCACCGGGTGGCCGCAATAAGCGGCGTGCACGCGTATCTGGTGCGTGCGCCCGGTATGAATGATGGCCTCGATCAAAGACGCTTTGGCGCCATAGTGCTCGATCAGCTTGAATTCCGTGAGCGCATTCTTCCCATGCGCGTCTACTTTAACGGTGCGCTCCCCGCCCACGCGCAGGTCGGTGCGCAGCGGCGCGGCAATGTTTTTGTGGCCGAGATTCCAACGACCGGCCACCAGCGTCAAATAGCTCTTCTGTACCCCCCCGTCGCGCAACAGGGCATGCAGGGTGCGCAACGCCGAGCCGCGGCGCGTCACGATCAACAGACCGCTGGTGTCGCGATCCAGGCGATGAGCGAGTTCGAGGCTTTCCAAGGGCCGCGAAGCACGCAAGCTCTCGATCACGCCGAACGACAGGCCGCTGCCCCCGTGCACCGCCAATCCCGCAGGCTTGGCGAGCACCAGCAGCCGCTCGTCTTCATGAATGATGGCCTGCTCAACGGTCTGGATCAGGGACGTCGGCACGCGTCGTGGCGCCTGCGGATCGGCCTCCCGGACCGGCGGCAACCGCACCGAATCCCCGATCGCCAGGCGCTGTTCCGGGCCCGCCCGGCGGCCGTTGACGCGCACTTCCCCGCGACGAATCAAGCGGAAAATACGGCTCCGCGGCACGCCGAGCAGCAATCGCGCGAGCACCTTATCGAGCCGCTGGCCCTGATTCTCGGCATCGATCTGCACGTGCCGAACCTCAGACCTGGGCGCGCTGGCCGCGGTCGCTTCAATCTCGGACAAATTGAACTCCAGTCACAAGACACAGCTTAAGTGTTTGTTTCCAGTACCGCCTGTGTCTATAATCGCTGCGTTGCCCCAAAATCGGACATCCCAACTTCAAGGAACTGGGTCCGGCGCTACGGCAACAAGACTGCGGCCTGAAGCGCCGCATGGTAGTTGGTCCTCGATATCGAGGCCATCGCGAATGAGTCGGCCGATCCGGTCCGCGCTCGCCTACGTTGCTCCTCCGCAAGTTCGAGCCCACGAGCGCGCCGCCGGTCAGTGGACCTTAAGAGTTTTCCGGCGCGCCGCCGACCAAGGCGGCCACGAGTCAAGAACAATGATACAGAGTCGATGACAATAACGACGCGCCACTCAACCTTAGAGTTCTCCGCTGCCCAAGGCGGTTTCGCGAGCCTGCCCCCACAAGTGCAGGTTGCGATAACCCCGGCCTCTCATGCAATTCTGGCAGAGGCAAATGAAAAGAATGTTAGTCAACGCGACCCAGCAGGAAGAACTGCGCGTCGCAATGGTCGATGGACAGAAGCTCTATGACCTGAGCATCGAAATACCGTCAAGGGAACAGAAAAAAGCCAATATTTATAAAGCGCGCATCTCACGCGTCGAACCTTCGCTCGAGGCGGCCTTCGTCGATTACGGCGCGCAGCGTCACGGCTTTCTGCCGTTGAAGGAAATCTCGCGCGAGTACTTTCGGGTCCAGCCGCAGGGCAATCGGCTCAATATTCGCGAACTGGTCACCGAAGGCCAGGAACTGCTGGTTCAGGTCGAGAAAGAGGAACGCGGCAACAAAGGCGCGGCGCTCACCACGTTTATCAGCCTGGCCGGCCGGTTTCTGGTGCTGATGCCCAACAATCCGCGTGCCGGCGGCGTCTCACGCCGCATCGAGGGCGAAGAGCGCGATCAGATGCGTGAGGTCATGAACCAGCTGGTGGTTCCGGACACCATGGGCGCCATCGTGCGCACCGCCGGCGTGGGCCGCTCGGCCGCCGAACTGCAATGGGATCTCGACAATCTCAAGACCCAGTGGGAGGCAATCGCCGAGGCTGCGCAGACCCGCGGCGCGCCCTTCCTGGTGTATCAGGAAAGCGATGCGGTCACGCGTGCGCTGCGCGATTACCTCACCGATGATATCGGCGAAATCCTGGTCGACGATGAGGGCGCGTTCCAGAAGGCGCAGGAGTACATGCAGCGCTTCATGCCCGATGATGCGCACCGCAAGCTCAAGCTCTACGCCGACGACATTGCCCTGTTTACACGCTATCAGATCGAAAGTCAGATCGAGTCGGCCTATGCGCACAAAGTGCAGCTGCCCTCGGGCGGCAGCCTGGTGATCGATTACACCGAGGCGCTGGTTTCCGTCGATATCAACTCGGCGCGCGCGACGCGCGGCGGCGATATCGAGACCACGGCCTGCAACACCAACCTGGAAGCTGCCGAGGAGATCGCCCGTCAGCTGCGCATCCGTGACATCGGCGGCCTGATCGTTATCGACTTCATCGACATGGAGTCGACCAAGAACCAGCGGGATGTCGAGGATCGTCTGCGCGACGCTATGAAGATGGATCGGGCGCGAATTCAGATCGGACGCCTATCGCGTTTCGGACTGCTGGAGATGTCGCGCCAGCGGCTGCGGCCGAGTCTCGGCGACTCCAGTCACCTGGTGTGTCCGCGCTGCAATGGCATCGGCAGCATCCGCAGTGTCGAATCCATGGCCCTGTCGATCCTGCGGTTGATCAGCGAGGATGCCCGCAAAGACCGCACGGCACGCATCATCGTGCAGTTGCCGGTGGACGTGGCGACCTATCTGATCAATGAAAAGCGCGACGCGTTGCGCGCGCTGGAAGACAAGGGCCACGCTCAATTGGTGCTGGTCCCCAATCCGCACATTCAGACGCCGGAATATTCCATTCGTCGTGTGCGCGACGATGAGACTCAGTTGCCGGAGAACGCGCAAATCAGTTATCAGATCCCCGCGGCGCCGGCGACCGTCGATCCCACGGCCGAGCGCGAACGGCGTCCGGCCGAGCAGCCGGCGGTGGCGGCCCTGCTTCCTAAAACCGTGGCACCGGTCTCTGCAGCTCCGGCCGCGGGCGCCGCGGCAGCGGGCAACCACGACGGCGGCACTTTCTGGGGCCGCGTGAAGCGCTTGTTTGCCGCCGAGACGAACGAGCCCGTGGAAGCCTCTGCACCCAGCGCTTCCCCACCTGCCGAGCCGCGGCGCGATTCACGCGGCGGCAGTGGCAGCGGGGGCGCGCGTCGCGACGGCAGCCGCGGACGCGAGCGCCGCCCTGGGCGCCGCCCGCCGGAAGGCGCACGGCGGGATCAGCCGCGCCGGGATGCTGGTCCTCGCGACGGCTCCCACCGTTCCGAGGGCGGCCGCGGCGGCGAACGTCCACGCCGGGATGAAGCGCCCAGGAACGAGCCCCCGCGCGATGAATCGCGAGAACCGCAGGCACCGATCGAGGGCCAGGCCGGAGCCGAACCGGCGGATCAACACGCCGGCCCTGCGGGGCAGGCGGCCGTGGACCGTCCGCGCACTGGCCGTTCACGTCGCGGTGGGCGTCGGCGACGTCGCGGTGGTGGTGGCGGCGGACGGGACAGCGCGCAGGGAAATAATGCGGCCCCACATCAAGGTGAGTTAGGCCAGAGCGAAGGCGGCACGCCCTCGGACCCGAGCTACAGCTGGGGGGCACCCGAACCTGCGCATGATCATGACCATGACCACGAGCGTCACGATCAGGGCGTTGCGCGCGAGAGCCAATCTAATGGTGGTCAGGGCAGCGGCTCTGGCCCCGAGGACCATGCCCCGCCGGTTCCCGCGTCGGGCAGCGGCGAACAGAAACCGCACGTCGTATGGTCATCGGCGCCGCCCGCTGATCGTGCGCCGGGCACGCCGCACGCTGAGGAATAGGCGAGGCGCAAACAGCGCTGGCGCCCGCATCGGGCGTCAGCGCCCGGCTTCGAGCAGCGCCGCCACGGCGGCCAGATCCTGTGCCGTATTGACGTCCGGCCCGGGGGCGACCACGGCGTCAGCGACGCGGATATCCAGGCCACGCTCGAGTGCGCGCAGCTGCTCGAGCTTCTCGATCTGCTCCAGCGGGCTCGGCGGCCATGCCGACAGCTGCAACAGTCCCGCGACACGGTATGCATACAGCCCCAGGTGCCTGCGAGCACCCTCATAACGGCTGCGATTGGAATGCTCGCCCTGCGCGACGTCCCGTGACCAGGGAATAGGCGCGCGGCTGAAATACAGCGCCCGTTGCCTGCCATCGGTGACAACCTTGACGACGTTAGGATCGAGCAGCGCCGCCAGCGATTCCAATGGCACCGACAGGGTCGCCAGATCCGCGCCGGGACTGGACGCCAGCAGTGCCGCCACCTGATCGATCAGCGCTTCGGGCATGAGCGGCTCATCGCCCTGCAGGTTCACGATCAGATCGCTGTGCGGCCACGCTTCACGACGCGCGACCTCCGCGATCCGGTCAGTGCCGGAGGCGTGCGTGCTCGCCGTCAGGTAAGCCTCACCGCCGAACTCGCGCACCGCGCTTGCAATTCGCGCGTCATCGGTGGCAACGATGACCTGCCGGGCCCCCGAGCGCCGCGCGCGTTCGTACACCCACTGGATCATCGGTTTGCCTGCCAGCGGCTGCAGCGGCTTGCCAGGAAGCCGGGTCGAGCCGAAGCGCGCCGGAATGACGACGCGGTACATCGACGGACTCGGCTACAGCTCGAGCAGCGGGTCGCCTGGAGCGAGTACGCGCGCTTCGTCTTCGAGCATTACCGGAATACCGTCACGAATCGGAAACGCGAGACGATCGCCGCGACAGATCAGCAGCTCCTGCTTGCGCTCATAGCGCAGCGCGCCCTTGCAGATGGGGCACGCCAGGATATCGAGCAATCGTGCATCCAAATCAGTCTCCCGCGCTCATGAGCGGCTCTGAGGTTCGAGCGATCGACGCAGGCGGCGCAGCAACAGGGCCGCTTCGGCCTCGTCAAAGCTGGCCGTCACCGGCAGGTACCAATGATTCGGACCCGTCAGCGTGCGGCATTTTACCGCATCCTTCTCGGTCATCAGCACTGGCAATTCATCCCCGAATGCGAGTTCCCCGGCACGGTAGCTGTGGTGGTCCGGGAACGGATGCTCGATCACAAGCAGTCCCGCGGCCCGCAGGTGCGCAAAGAAGCGCTGCGGGTGGCCGATCCCGGCCACCGCATGCACCCGGTGCCCGGCAAGGCTGGAAAGCGCTACCGGCGCGCCGTCGCCCGCCAGCGGCAGCAGGCTGGCTCCGATCAGATGCATGGTAAATGAGGCGCGAAAGCCCTCTGGCGCGGCCCGAACGCGGCCCTCGCCATTGACCACTATTGCATCCATCTGCCCCAGGCGTTCGGGCCGCTCTCGGAGCGGCCCGGCGGGCAGCAGATAACCGTTACCCAGTCCTCGCTCGCCGTCAATGACGGCGATTTCAAAGTCGCGCGCAAGTGCCAGGTGCTGCAGGCCGTCGTCCGAGACGATCACCGTCACCCCCTGGTCAATCAACAGCCGCGCCGCCCGCACACGATCCCGGCACACGGCCACCGGTGCCGCGGTGCGTGCGCGCAGCAGCAGCGCCTCATCGCCCACGAGCGCGGCGTCGCTGGCGGCCTGCACCAGCAGTGGTCGCCCGTGACGGGCCGCCGAGCCGCCATAGCCTCGCAGGATGACTCCGGGCGAGTAGCCGGCCAGGCGCAGCTGCCGCACCAGCCAGATTACCAGCGGTGTCTTGCCACTGCCGCCGACACTGAGGTTGCCAACGATGATGACCGGAAGCGTCAGACGGGGCGCGCGCAAGCAGCCGCGGACATAAGCCCACCGGCGCACGCGCACGATCACGCCAAACAGCCGTGCACACAGACGCAGCGGCCACGGCGGTGGTGACGCCCGATACCAGATTGCTTGCAGCCATGAAACCAATGGGACGCTAGGCGCTGAACTGCAGGCGGTGCAGATCCGCGTACACCCCGTGTTGAGCCAGCAGCTGCCTATGCGTGCCGTACTCGACAATGGCGCCGTCACGCAGGACCAGGATCTGGTCGGCGCGTTCCACGGTCGACAGCCGATGCGCGATCACGAAGGTGGTGCGATTGCGCACCAGCTGGTCGAGCGCTGCCTGGATATGACGTTCGGCAGCGGTATCGAGCGCCGAGGTCGCTTCATCGAGAATCAGAATCGGGGTATCGCGCAGCAACGCCCGCGCAATGGCGATACGCTGGCGTTGGCCGCCTGAGAGCAGCACACCGCGATCGCCGACGATGGTATCGAGCCCCTGCGGCAGCTGCTCGACGAACTCAAGCACAAAGGCGGCGCGCGCCGCCTCCTGCAGCTGCGCATCGCTGACGTCGCTGGCACCGAAAATGATGTTGCTGCGGATGGTGTCGTTGAACAGCACCACCTCCTGGCTGACCAGGCTGATCTGGCGGCGCAGGTCGTGCAGTCGATAGTCGCGAATATCCACACCGTCGATGAGCAGACTGCCGGCGGTGGGGTCATAAAAGCGCGGCAGCAGCGACACCAGCGTCGATTTGCCGCTGCCGGAGCGGCCGACGATGGCAATGGTCGCGCCGGCCGGCACCGATAACGACACATCGCGCAGTACCGTTCCCTTTTCCGGCGCGTACTCAAAACTGACAT
>DASXLF010000224.1:0-11292 GCA_036496405.1 Steroidobacteraceae bacterium
CCGGCCTGGGATTGGCGATCAGTCGCGAACTGGCGCACCTGCTGGGCGGTGAAATCCGTTTGAGCAGCGTGCCCGGCAGCGGCAGCACCTTCACCTTGTATCTGCCCTCGGCCTATAGCGGGCCGGCCTACAGCAAAGTCCAACTGCAGACGGCGGCCGGCGCCGCCGCGAGCGGTGCCTATCAGCCTATCGTGCTGCCGGCGCCGCGGCAGGAAGAGCTGGAGGACGACCGGGACAATCTGCAGCCGGACGACACGACGCTGCTGGTGGTCGAGGATGATCCGCACTACGCGCGCGTGCTGTTGAATCTCGCGCGCGACCGCCACTTCAAGGTGCTGGTTGCCAAGACCGGCGCCGATGCCCTGGAGCTGGCACGCAAATTTCGCCCCAGCGCCATCACGCTCGACATCTTTCTGCCCGACATGCTTGGCTGGACGGTGCTGAGTCATCTCAAGCGCAATCCGGACACGCGCCACATCCCGGTGCAGATACTGACCATCGAAGACGAGCGTCAATACGGCCTGGAGCGCGGCGCATTCTCATTCATCAGCAAGCCGCTGACCACCGATGGCCTGGAGGAGGCGTTCGATCGCATCCGCGCCTTTACCGAACCGCACGTGCGGCAATTGCTGGTGATCGAGGACGATCCATCGGAACAGATGAGCATCCGTGCCCTGCTCGATCACAGCGACGTCGAAATCACGTCCACCGGCACCGGCGAGAATGCGCTGGCGCTGCTGCGTGATCGGGAGTTCGACTGCATAGTGCTCGACCTGCGTCTGCCCGACATGTCCGGCTTTGAGCTTTTGGATGCGATTCAGCTCGAAGACAAGTTGAGCGACATTCCGATCGTGGTGTTCACGGGACGCGAACTCAACGAAGCCGAGGAGCGCGAACTGCGCCGCAAAGCCAAGAGCGTGGTCGTCAAGGGTGTGCATTCTCCGGAACGGCTGCTCGATGAAACCGCACTGTTCCTGCACCGGGTGGTCGCGGATCTGCCGCCGACGCAGCAGAAGATGATCGAGCAACTGCATCAGAGCGATGAAGCGTTGCGCGGACGGCGCGTTCTCGTGGTCGACGACGATGTGCGCAATATTTTTGCGCTCAACAGCCTGCTCGAGCGGCACAACATGCACGTACTGAGCGCCAGCAATGGCGAGGATGCGATCCGGCAGATAGAAAATACCGAGCACCTGTCGCTGGTGCTCATGGACATCATGATGCCCGAAATGGACGGCTACGAGACCATGCGCCGCATTCGCAGCGACACGCGCTTCCGTCAGCTGCCGATCATCGCCCTGACCGCCAAGGCGATGAAGGGCGATCGCGAGAAGTGCCTGGAGGCCGGCGCGTCGGACTACGTGGCCAAACCGGTCAACAGCGATCAGCTGCTGTCGCTGGTACGCATGTGGCTGCATCGATGAGCCAGGACGGCAAGGTCAACATACTTCTGGTGGACGACCAGCCGGCGCGGCTGCTCGCCTACGAAGCCATTCTGCAGGATCTCGGGCAGAACCTGATCAGCGCCCGCTCGGGCACCGAGGCGCTCGAGCGCCTGATGCAGCACGATTTCGCGGTGGTACTGCTGGACGTCAGCATGCCCGGTATGGACGGCTTCGAGACCGCCGGCCTCATCCATGATCATCCGCGTTTCGAACGCACGCCGATCATCTTCGTCACCGGCGTGCACATTACCGACCTGGACCGTCTCAAGGGCTACAAGCTCGGTGCGGTCGACTATGTCCTGATTCCTGTCGTGCCGGAAATCCTGCGCGGCAAGGTCGCCGTGCTGGTGGAGCTGCATCTCAAACGCCGTGAACTGCAACAACTCAACAGCACCCTGGCGCAAGCCAATGCGCGGCTGGCCGAGGCGCACTCGAACCTCGAGGCCGAAAAGACCCGCGAACTGGAGCGCCTGAACGCCTCGTTGCGTGAAGCCAATGCCGGGCTCGAGCAGGCAAATCACGCGCTGCACAACGAAATACGTGAGCGCTCGCGCGTGGAGCTGCAGCTCAAGGAAGCCGACCGGCACAAGGATGAATTCCTGGCGATGCTGGCGCACGAGCTACGCAATCCCCTGGCACCGATTCACAATTCGGTCAAGCTCATGCGCTTGAGGCCCATGGGAGACCCGCAGCTGGAATGGGCGCGCGATGTGATCGGACGCCAGGCGGCACATCTGACCCATCTGGTGGATGACCTGCTCGATGTATCGCGCATCACGCGCGGAAAGATCAACATTGAACTCAAGCCGGTGGCACTCGCGGCCGCCGTGGCCCGTGCCGTGGAGACGGTGCAGCCCATGCTCACCCAGCAGCAGCACGAGCTGCACATCGATCTGCCCGAGATACCGCTGGTGTTGGTGGGCGATCTCACGCGCGTGACGCAGGTCATCGGCAATGTACTGGGCAACGCGGTCAAGTACACCAATGCCGGCGGCAAGATCGAACTGAGCGGCCGGCAGGATGGCGCGGCCGTGGAAGTTCGCATTCGCGACAATGGCATCGGCATACCCGGATCGGTGCTGCCCCGCGTGTTCGATCTGTTCAGCCAGGCGGGCGTCGTGGATGAGCGCTCGCGCGGCGGTCTGGGAATTGGGCTGGCACTGGTCAAACGACTGGTCGACCTGCACGACGGCAGCGTCAGCGTATCCAGTCCCGGCGTCGGCCTCGGCACCGAGTTCACCATCCGGCTGCCGGCGGCGCTGGCGCAGTCGGAAGACTGTCCGGCCGCGGGCAGCCCGATTGCACAGCCGGCAGCGCCCAGCACCTGCCAGCGGCGGATGCTGCTGGTGGATGACAATCAGGATGCGCTCGCCAGCCTGGCGACTTTATTGCGCCTGGCCGGTCACGATGTTCACACCGCCGCGGATGGCCTTCTGGCATTGGAGTCGGCACCACGCTTTCTACCGGAAATCGCGGTACTGGATATCGGCATGCCCGGGCTCGACGGCTATGAGCTCGCGCGCCGTATACGCCTGCAGCCTTGGGGACAGGCCATGGTGCTGGTCGCCCTGACCGGCTGGGGGCAGGAGAACGATCGCAGGCGCTCGCATGAAGCCGGCTTCGACTCGCACTGGGTCAAACCGCTGGATTTGGATCAGTTCATGAACTATCTGGAACGCCTGGACGAGTCGGTCAATCCGCAGACTGACGCAGCCGGTGGCTCGCGGGTTCGCGTATGGCCACGGCCCATTCGCACGGCAACCTGAAGGCACCGACAGGCGCGCGCCAGTCGCCGGCACCGGTACAATCGGGCGATGTCTGGCGACGATAAAAATGCGCTCCCGAATGCTGCTGAAATACTCAGGCCAGCGACCGAAGGCGTACCCGAGCATATCAGTCATAACATCGATCGCATCCTCGCCTTCCACCGGCGTGAGGAGTTCAAGCTCAGTACCGCGCAGCGGCGGCTCGAGCGTATTGCGCGCTGGCTGGGGCGGCCGATGTATTTGCTGTATTCGGTGTTCGTGGCGTTGATCTGGCTGCTGTACAACATCTCGGCTCCGCAGCTGGGCTGGTTGCGATTCGATCCGCCGCCGTTCTTCTGGCTGCAGGGTCTGGTGAGTCTAGGTGCGTTCTTCACCACCACCGTGGTGCTGATCACGCAAAACCGCCAGGCGCGATTCGAGGCCCATCGCCTGAACCTGGATCTGCAGCTGAATCTGCTGACGGAACAGAAGACCACCAAGCTCATTCATCTGATCGAGGAACTGCGGCACGATCTACCGATGGTGCACGATCGGCGTGACGCCGTGGCGGATGCCATGCAGACACCCACCGATCCTACGCAGGTGCTCGAGGCGATCGAGGGTCAAGCAAACGAGGAAGAGCCCCAGAGCGAATCAAAGGCTAAAGGCGAGTGATGATCAACCACCCAGGAGTAGCGGCGTGAAAGGCAAACCGGGCGGCGTGCTGGTTGGGATCATCGCCGTGGTGGCGATCGTGCTGGTGCTGATCAACCGCGTCATGTTGGGCACGCCGGTGCCAGTGTCCTTGGCATTTACCAGCCTGAGCGTGCCGCTGTGGCTGGTGCTGCTGGGTATGGCGATCGCGCTGTGCGCAATCTTCTTTGCACTGCTGCTCGCCGGCCAGCTGCGCCTGGCGGCCGTGCACCGCCAGCACGCGGCCGAATTGCGGGCGCAGCGCGAGCTGGTTGAGCAGGCGGAGGCTTCGCGCTTCACGGAATTGCGCCAGTATCTGGAAGTGGAGCTGGCCGCGCTCCGGCAGGCCCAGTCTGCCTCGCTGGAACGCCTGCATGAGGAAATACTGGCCGCCAACAATTCGCTGGCTGCCGTTGTCGGTGAAATCGATGAGCGGCTGGAAAGGCAGTGGCCGTCAACGCCGGAACGGCGACCTTAGGCAGCGTGTGAACACAGGCGAGCGAAGCATTGCAACAAGCGCTGCATGTCGGCCGCGGTGAGATCGCCCATGGTGGCTATGCGAAACAGCGTCTGCGACAAGTCGCCCTGCCCGGCATAGATCACAAAGCCCTGGGCTTTGAGAGCATCGTGCAGGGCCGGATAAGTCAATCCCGCAGGCAGGCGATAGGCGCGCAACACCACTGAAGACTGCTCAGGCGGCAGCACACTGTCGATGCCGAGCGCTGCCAATCCCACGCGCAGCTGCTCGGCCAGTGCTTCGTAGCGGCGGTAACGGGCCGGCTGGCCACCCTGCTCGGTGAACTCCCGCAGTGCTTCGAGCAGTGCATAGAACGCCTGCACTGCCGGCGTGAACGGCGTGTTGCGCTGGTCCTGCAAACGCGCAAGACGGCCGAGATCGAGATAGTAGGTTCGGCAGGCGGCCACAGCCAGGGCGCTGCGCCGCACGATCACGAACGAAACCCCCGGCACACCGTGCAGGCATTTATTGGCCGTTGCAGCCACGGCCAGGAGAGTGCCGTCGCGAAAATCCAGCGCCTCGGCGCCAAAGCTGCTGACCCCGTCCACCAGCAGACCGACATTGCGCGCCCGGCACAGTTCGCCCAGCCGCCGCAGATCGTTGAGCCGCCCGGTGGTGGTTTCGTGGTGCACGACGGCCAGGTGCGTGAACGGGACTTCGGCTTTCGCGGCATCGAGCAGCGCTGCGATGGCTTCGAAATCCGGCGCCTGCATCCAATCGCCAGCCAGACGCCGATGCGCGATCCCATATTGCGCGCAGATTCGCGTCATGCGTTCACCGTAGACGCCGTTCTCGACTACCAGCACACGCCCTGACTCCGGCACCAGCGCCGCAAGCATGCTCTCCACGGCGCCAGTGCCCGATGCGGTCAACAGCACCGCCGCCCACTGCGCGGGATCCAGCGCATAGCTGGATAGCAGCAGAGCGCGCACCTCGTCCTGCAAATCGAAGAATTCACTTTCGCGATGACACAAGTCCGGCTGCAGCAGACTGCGGCGAACACGCTCGCTCAATGTCACCGGCCCGGGATTGAGCAGCAACATCAGAGCGCTCCGACGGCTTCGGCGAAGTGACGCATCAAGCGGTGCTTGACTTCCACCGGCGTGATGGACGGTCGCGGCAACTTGTCCGGGGTGCCGGGGCGCGTCAGCAGGCGGGCAAATCGCGGCCCGGCCAGCGGTGGCGCATCCAGCCAGTCGCCAATCTCGGTGACATCGTCGGTATCCAACGATGAGGCATAACCGCAGGCCGCGGCCACCTCGGCGAATGACACGGTGGCTGCCACCGTGGCCTGGGCGCCAGTGGAATCGTGCACGCCATTATCGAGCAGCAGATGCTGCAGATTGGGCGGGCCATAAGCACCCACGGTCGCAAACGCGCCTAAGCGCATCAGAGCGGCGCCGTCACCATCCAGTGCCACGACCCGCAAATCCGGCCGTGCCAGCGCCAGTCCCAACGCCAACGGGACCACACACCCCATGGAACCCACCATGTACAGCTGGTTGGGCCGATCTTCGAGCGCATACAACTCGCGTCCGCAAAATCCGGTCGAGGCCAGCACTGCGATGCCCGCGGGCGGCGTCCGGCCGATGACCTGCCGCAAAGCCGCCTGGCGCGTGGGCCTGGCATCGGCGGCCAGCCGTCGCGCTCTGATGACGGCCGCCGCACGCGGCCATTGCGGCTGAGGCGGCGTTTGCGAATGAAGCGTATGAGCGGCCACGCTGCCCTTCTGCATCAGCAGCGCGTACGGCCGTCCGGTGCTATCCATATGCGCGACGGCGCGATCCAGCGCCGGCCCGATCGCCTCGGGCTGCTGC
The DNA here is from genome assembly GCA_036496405.1 of Steroidobacteraceae bacterium. Taxonomy (GTDB): domain Bacteria; phylum Pseudomonadota; class Gammaproteobacteria; order Steroidobacterales; family Steroidobacteraceae; genus FEN-1191. The sequence continues at coordinate 6,218 of DASXLF010000224.1, forward strand.
GGAAACAGCTCCCAGGGAATCTGCATGCTCTCGAGGATTGCCGGCGTGATCGGCCCCATCAGCGCATGCTGCGGTTCGTCGCTGACACCCGGCTGACCGCGCCAGGTCACGATCAGCAGCTGCGGCAGGCGAAAGGTCCAGGTCAGCGAGGTCAACGGGCTGACCGCATTACCCAGCCCCGAGTTCTGCATCATGGCGACCCCACGCCGATGCGGCGGATCCGCGGCCTGCGCGAGCGCAATCCCGGCAATCAATGCCACGGCATCGCCTTCGTTGGTCATCGACAGGTAATGCAGCGAGGAATCCTGCAGCACGTAGTTGATGAACGGAGTCAGAAACGAACATGGCACCCCGGCGTACCATTCGAATCCCCGCGCGCGCGCCGCCTCGACGAACTGCCGCGCTTCAATCATGCGCCGCCTGCGCAGCCGCCTCCGGACCGCCGCCGAACGGACTTTGCGCGTGCGCGAAATCCACGGCGCGGCGAAAGTCCTCGAGATCGTTCACGCCGCGCCAGTGGCCGTGCACATACAACACTTCGATCGTGGCACCATCCTCGATCAGCGCATTCAGCAACGCGGGCATGTCGAGCCGGTCGAAGTCCGCGCGCTGACACAGGCGCGCCAGCACGGATTTGAACTGCACCAGCCCCTGACGGCTCACGTTCAGCATGCCGATCCAGCGTCCCTGTGGTAGCTCGGCTGGGCTGTCGGTGCCACTGGCCACACGCTGCAATTGCACCTGGGTACCGAACAGTCCGCGGTCATCGCCGCGCGAGCAATAGGCGAAATCACGCACCGTGCGGTTGCTGGCATCCGTGGGAGAGGAGTCGACCACCACCGAAAAGTCGGCCTTGCTTTCCACCAGATCGCGCAACACATAGCTGCGAAACAGCAGATCACCGTACGAAATCAGCGTGTCAGTCTCGAGCGCCGCGACTGCGCAGGCGAGCGAAGCCAGCTCCCCGGCCTGCGCGTAGCGCTCGTTGACGACCAGTCGGACACCGGCCGTATCGATCGCATCGGCACGGTAACCGCCGACCACGGTGATGTCGTTGATGTTCTCCTTCTTGAAGCTATCGATTAACCAGCGCAACAGCGGCTTGCCCGCTATGGGCAGCATGACCTTGGGCCGATCGACCGTAAGCGCCTCCAGTCCCTGTCCCCGGCTTGCCGCCAGCACCACGGCGGCGCGTGACTTGCCTGAGGAAGACAGGTACAGGCGTTCCGCGGCCGAATACTCGTCGGCATCCTGCAGGCGAAAAATCTCGTTGACCGGCACGATCTGGTCTTCGACGGTGACCAGGGTCTGGCTCTCGAAGATCTCCTTGGCCACACTTTGCATGGCCGAAGCGGCCGCACGCACCATGTGATTGGCCCAGATCACCAGGCTGATGCCGGCCTCGCGAAACACCTCGGTGGGAGTGCTGTAGTAGCGCGTCGGTACGATGACCAGCGGCGCGCGACCGGCCCATTCGCGCGCGAAGGTCACGATTTCATCCGGCCTGGACAGCTTGCTATGAATCAGGATGGCATCGGCCCCCGCCTGTCGGTAGGCCTCCGCGCGACGCAACGCTTCGTCCATTCCCCAGCCGGCAATCAGGGCTTCCACGCGCGCGACGATCGAGAAGTTGGGATCACTCTGGGTGTCCTTGCCAGCGGCGATCTTGCCGGCAAATTCCTGGATATCCGCCAACGGCTGGCGTTCGCCATTGAGAAAACTATTGGTCTTCGGAAACTGCTTGTCCTCGATGCACACCCCGGCGACGCCGCGCTGTTCGAGCTTGCGCACCAGGCGGCGCAGATTGTTGAAATTGCCATAGCCGGTATCGCCGTCCAGCAGAATAGGCAGCCCGCTGGCGTCGGCCATGAACTCCAGCACATCCACAACCTGGGTCCAGCTGGCTTCGTTGTTGTCTCGCACGCCGAACTGAGCCGAAATCGTCAGGCCCGAAGCCCAAATGCCGCTGAACCCGGCTTCGCGCACGATGCGTGCCGACAAGCCATTGTGCGCCTCCATGAGGAACTCGAGTTGCGGGCTTTGCAGCAGCGCGCGCAGTCTCGCGCTGCGAGTGGGGGCGGCTGCGTTCATGCCCCCGCTCCTGAGGTTGATTGCAGTTGCGGCAGCACTTCGCCGGCGGCGCGCGCTACGTCGTTGGGAAAATCGATCTCGATCCAGGGCGCTCCGGTGACATCGGTCACTTCGAATACCTCGCTGCGCTCGTGCAACAGATCGCGCACGGCTTCCTCGTGTGGCATATGTGAACGTCCGCCCTCAACGTATTCGGCGACCAGCGCGGCCAGCCGGCGTGCGGCACTGGCGCCAAAGCGAAAGAAACCCACCGACTCGCCGATGATGTCGTACTCCAACCCCGGCGCGAGCTGCTTGCGCAGTTCGATCGGCACGCCATTGCGAACACACAGTTTCACAGGCTCATCACCCGACTCGAAATCCCGATCGATCAGCAGGCGATTCACCGGCTCCGGGCCCGACACCAGCGCCGACACGATGCGCTGGTCATAAAGCACATCGGCATCCATGAGCAATACGTCGCCGCCACGGGTCATGGCGTTTGCCACGCAGTGCACGGTCAACACGCTGCCCAGCTCGTAGCGCGCGTTGAGCACAATCTCGGGGCGCGGTTGCCAGCTCAGCCGATCCAGTTCGCGCTCGATCATTTCGTGGCGGAAGCCGAGCGCCAGGACGATCTCCTGCACGCCGGCATTCCTGAGCATGCGCAGATGCCGTTCGAGCAAACTCATGCCGCCGAATTGCAGCAGGCACTTGGGCGACAGCCCGCCTGCGGATTGCTGCAGACGCGAGCCGCGACCCGCGGCGAGGATAATGGCGCGCATAAATTCCTATGCAAAATCAGTAATTAACAAGGCGATATTAATGTACTTGGACGTTTCCGCGGGCGCGCTCGATGATGCGGCCCACGTGAACCGCTCAACTTTATTCGCTTATGGGTGCGCTGGCCAAGCGGCGGCGCCAATCGCGCTCCGAGAGATGCAGATACAGCAGCCCCGGCAATCCGAGCAGAATTTCGCGCGTGCGCTTGGCCAATGACAGGGCCAGCGCGGTTTCCGGCGACAAACCGGCCAGTGGCGCGAGCAGCAGATAACCGCCTTCTTGTACGCCCAGTGATCCAGGAATCGCAAACGCCGCGCCGCGAATTGCCTGGCCGAGGCTCTCGAGCAGCAGCGCATCGCGCCAATCCACCGTCGAGCCGAGCAATCGCAGAATCAGATACACCTCGCCGGTGCCGACGAGCCAGCCGATCAAGCTCAGGAGGAAACTGGCCGCCGCCCGTCCTCGGCGCTCATAAGTCTGTACCACGGCCAGGTCGATCGCTTCGGCACGGCTCAAGAACACGGACCAGTCGCGCTTGCCGGCAAAGCGCTTGGCCGCACGCATCACGGCACTGAACAGGCCGCGCCGCTGCACGAAATAGAACGGCACCACCGTGAACGCGAGCATGGCGCCGGCAATCCACAATGCATTGCGCACGGCCGGCTGCAGGCTGTGGCTCGCTACCGCCCCCAGCAACCATATGCCAATCAGGGCGAATACCATCTGCGCCAGGGTCTGCAGCGTGGTACTGACCGTGATCGCCGCCGCGGCGTCGTGCATCGCCATCCCGCGTTGCGCGAGGTGGCGCGCCATGAGTACCGGACCGCCGATCTGCCCACCTGGTGTCAGGCTGGTGGCTGACTCCCCCGCCCATCGCGCCAGCACGGCATCGCGGAACGAGCGCGGCTGCGCTGGCACGAACAGCACGCGGATGGCGGCGGCATCGAGCACCAATGGCAGCACGTGAAACAGCGCCACCAGCAGCAAGCCCCATCCGGCCACCGCCAGCGTCGCCAGTACCGCCGGTAGCCCCTGCGATACCAGCACGCCGACAAACAGCAGCGCGCCCGCCGACAGCAGCCAGAACGCCGCGCGCGTCATGCGCGCCGGCCGAATACCTGGCGCAATCCGAAGTAGGCAACCGCATCCTTCGTTTTCGAGATCAGCCGCCACCAGGGGCTCATGTGCGGATCGGTCACGTACTCGAACGTCAGCGACACGCGTTGTTCGTTCTCCCCTGCGGGAGTGATGCGATGGCGCAATCGGTCGCCGTCGAAGAATACCAGGCCGCCTGGGGAAATCTGCAGTGAACCGGGGACCACCGCGACGCCCTCATCGCGCGTATGTAATTCATAGTCGAGCCGGCACGAGGACTCATCGATTACCCCGAACAGCAGCGTGTAGCGACGGCCGGCGTAGTAAGAAGTATCGTAGTGCCAGCCGATATGGTCACCGGGGCGCGTGTAGAAATACAACGCATACGCGTGCGGATCATCGGCCGGCGACTGCTGCAGCGGTTCGCCCGCAAGTTGCGCCAGCCAGCTGATCAGCGCCGGGGAGCGATACAGCTCGGCGATACATGGCGCCAACTCGTCGATTGCATGGCGGCTGACGCTGCCACCCTGCTTATGGCCCGGCAGATAGTTACGATTGACCGCGGCGCGCACCGCGGCCACAGCGCCCACCAATCGTGCGGTCAGCTCGGCGGGCAGAAAATCCGGCAGATACAGAAACGCGCCCTGGCCGGCGAACTGCGAACGCAGCGGCAAGGCCGGCAACGCGTTCAGACGTGCCGCGATCGTCCGATCGGTCTCGGTCGCGCAGGCCGCGCGGACCAGACGCTCGCTCGCGGCGCTGGTGGTTTGCAGCCGTCGCACTACCCGACGATAGTCGATCACCACCCAGATCGCGAATAGCGGCGCGCCAATGGAGGCGGCGATGAGGAATCGCGTCAGTCCATTGCATAGAGTCACCAGCGGCAGCAGGTACAGTACGTCTTCGGTCTCGAACCCGCCGAGTGAACCCTGGCGCGTGGCGTCCTTACCTTCCATGTCCTCGATACGCATGCGCAGCATGAAGATGAGAGCGATCGCGCTGCCGGCCGCGCCACCCAGCAGGGCCGGCGGTAGTGTAAGCACGACGCCCGCGGTGGCTGCCACGCCCACCCCTACGCCTACACCGATGGCAATAAAGAGCAATATGGTAATGACCGCGTCGCTGGT
>DASXLF010000225.1:0-2365 GCA_036496405.1 Steroidobacteraceae bacterium
AGCTATCGCGTCTGGCGGGGCGATATCCCTATCAGCTTTCCGGCGGGCAGCAGCAGCGCGTGGCGCTTGCCCGCGCCATTGCCATCAAACCCAAGGTGCTGCTGCTGGACGAGCCCCTGTCCGCCCTCGACGCCAAGATCCGCATCTCACTGCGCGAGGAGATTCGCGCCGTGCAGCGCAGTCTCGGCATCACCACGATCTACGTGACTCACGACCAGGAAGAAGCGCTGTCGATGTCCGACCGTATCGTGGTGATGAGCGAGGGCCGCGTAGAGCAAGTCGGCACGCCGTTCGAGATCTACAATTTCCCCCGCACGCGCTTCGTCGCCTCTTTTGTCGGCACGCTGAATGTCTTGCGCGGCCAGGTGATCGATCCCAATAGCGGCCGAATCGTTATCGACGGCCAGGAAGTCATTGCCGGCCGTGGCCTGGCCGATGCAAAGCCGGGAGAAATGCGTTCCGTGGCCGTGCGGCCCGAGGCTGCGAGCCTGCAGAATAGCTCCAGCGACCGCAACCGGCTGAACGGCACGATCGAAGAGGTCAGCTTCCTGGGTGCGGTGGTGCGCATCCGCGTGCGCTTCAAGGATGCCGCGATTTCACTGGATACGTTCAATAATCCCGGAACGCCACCGCCCGAGCGCGGACAGCCGGCGACCGTCAGTTTCGCCCGCGAGGATCTTCTGGCGCTGGAAGGTGCTGAGGCCGCCTGATCCACAAGGCCGGCAAATCCCAGGCCGCCCAGAACAAGATCGGATCAGGTTGAAGTAACCTGATCTGTGGATCTTGCTCTAAATCGTTTGAATAGCGGCTGATTCACGCCTCAAGTTGATTCAACTTGAGGCGATCAGACGCTAGCTCGTGACCAGATCCATGCCTTTGGCTGCCGGCGCCGTCACGCCGCTATCCACCAGCACGCGCAGAGCCTCGGCCGGCAGATGGGCATGGACCGGCGTTCCCTGGGTGAAGGGAATGTCGTCGCCGGTATTCTGCATTAGTACCTGGATCTTCTCGCCGGTGGCGAGGCGCACGATCAGCTGCACGGCATTGCCCAGATAGACCCAGCGCTCGACCATGCCGGGCACACGGTTCTCGCCGCTCGAGCCATGGCTCTCCAGGCGCACGCGTTCCGGACGAATGGTGATCTTGGTGTTGCCGGACATCGATTGATCGCCGCGCCCGGCACGCAGCTCGAATTCGCCCAGGCGAACCCGGCAGCGGCCGGCTGAATCCGCCCCTTCGGCTACCGCCATCATCAGGTTCGATACGCCCAGGAAATCGGCAACGAATACCGTGGCCGGTGCTTCATAGATTTCTTCCGGGGCGGCCACCTGCTCGACCCGGCCGCGGGACATGACTGCGATACGATCGCTCATGGTCAGGGCTTCTTCCTGATCATGGGTCACATAGATGAAGGTGATGCCCACCTGCTGCTGCAGCTGCTTCAACTCGATCTGCAGGGCCTTGCGCAGCTTGGCATCCAAAGCACCCAGCGGCTCGTCCAGCAGCAGGACCGAGGGCTTCAGCACCAGGGCGCGGGCAAGTGCCACACGCTGTTGCTGGCCGCCCGACATCTGGGCCGGCTTGCGCGTTTCAAAGCCGGTGAGCTGGACCAGTTCCAGCGCTTCACCGACCCGCCGCCTGACCTCGGCATCGCCCACTTTCGCTCGGCGCAAGCCGAAGGCGACGTTGTCATGGACGTTCAGATGCGGGAAAAGGGCGTAGCTTTGGAAGACCGTGTTGACGTGGCGCTTATGCGGCGGTGTGCCCGTCATATCCACGCCATCCAGCAGGATCTGCCCGCTGGTGGGCTGTTCGAAGCCGGCGATCATGCGCAGCGTGGTGGTCTTGCCGCAGCCGGAGGAGCCCAGCAGCGAGAAGAATTCGCCGCCCGGTATATGCAGGTTGATGCCGTCCACGGCCCGCGCAATGCCGAAGGCCTTGACCAGATTTATCAGCTCGACTTCACCACCGCTCACATCATCACCTGTCTGTATTACAGCCCGCCGCCCATGCCATGCACCATATGCCCGCCCTGGCCCGGCCGCTCGCCGCGCGTCATGAAGCGGAACAGCAGATAGGCAAGACCCAGTGCGGCAAGGGTGAAATAGACCATCAACGCCGCCAGTGCATTCACCGAAGGCAACGGTGCTGCGCGCGTTGCGCCATAGATGCGGATGGGGATCGTGTCGCAACCCGCGCCGCAGGAAAGCCACTGGCTGATCACGAAATCGTCGATCGAAATCGCAAAGACGATCATCAGGCTGGAGAAAATCGCCGGCATCAGCAGCGGCAGCAGGACCAGGCGCAGCGTCTCCCAAGGCGTGGCGCCGAGATCGGCGGCGGCTTCCTCATACTGCCGGCCGAT
>DASXLF010000226.1:0-3343 GCA_036496405.1 Steroidobacteraceae bacterium
TGCTGATCGGTTTTCGCCACGACCAGAGCGAGTTCTCCCCGACCTTGAACCAGACGTTGCTGGCGCCGTTGCCAGCCAATCGCGATCTCGCCTATCCGTACGTGCGCATGCAATGGCTGCAGAACAACTACGCCACTACGCACAATCTGGAACTGATCGCGTTCACCGAGGACCTGCACTTTGGGCTCGATGCCAGCGCCGGTCTGGGCTGGGCGGCCCCCGCGTTCGGCGCCGACCGCAAGGCGCTGCTGGCGGACGCCGAGATCGGCTACAACTGGCGCTTCGGTCCGCGCAATTTTCTGTTCGTCTACAGCCGGCTGTATTCGCGTTTCGAAGACGGGCGCACGGACGACACGGTGGTATCGGGCAATGCCAGCTATTACCTGACCACCTCCGAACGCAGCAAGTTGCTGGTACATCTGTCCGCCGACGCCGGGCACCGGCTGGATGCCGATCACAACTTCGAGATCGGCGGCGATTCCGGCCTGCGTGGCTATCCGCTGCGCTACCAGAATGGTGACAGCCGCGCGCAGTTCACGGTGTAGGAACGGGTCTACACCAACTGGTTCCTGTTCCAGCTGGTGCACGTGGGCGGGGCGGTGTTCTTCGATATGGGCCGTACCTGGGGCAGCACGCCGGTGCCGACACCGCAGCTCGGGCTGCTCAAGGATTTCGGCGTCGGCCTGCGCCTGGGCAACGCCCGTTCATCGTTCGGCAGCGTGATTCACATCGATCTGGCCACGCCGCTCGACGGCGGCAGCTCGATCAGCAAACTGCAGTTCCTGGTAAGTACCGAGCAAACCTTCTAGAACATGCTGGACGGATCGATGTCCGCGGGGGCGGCATCCTGCGTGCGGGCAGTGATGAAATCGCCGGTGATCATGGCATCGTAGCCCAGGCCCGGACCCACCATCGGGTAGACACCGGCGTCTGGGTCGATGATGACCTCGAGAAATGCCGGTCCCTTGAAGCTCAGAAACTCCGCCACCACGCTCGCCACGTCCTGCTTGCGATCCAGGCGCCGCGCCCACTGAAAACCGTCGGCGGTAGCGGCGCGCACGAAGTCTTTCTTGTGCAGCGATTTGTCGCTGCCCGACAAGCGGCCCTTGAAGAACAGCTTCTGCCATTGCTTGACCATGCCGTCGCCGAAATTATTCAGCACCACCACCTTGATGGGCAGATCGTAGGTGGTGGCGGTTTCCAGCTCGCCGATGTTCATGCGAATGCTGGCATCGCCGTCGAAATCGATCACCAGCCGTCCGGGATGCGCGACCTGCGCGCCGATGGCCGCCGGCAGTCCGAAACCCATGGTGCCCATGCTGCCGGAAGTGAGCCACAAGCGCGGGCTGCGGAAATCGAACATCTGTGCCGCCCACATCTGATGCTGGCCGACACCGGTGCTGATGATGGCTTCGCCGCGTGTATGCCGGTTGATCTCCTCGATCACGTAGTGCGGCTGCACCAGTTCACTGTTGCGATCGTAGTTCATCGCGTGCGCGCGCTTGAGTTCCTGCAGCTGCTGCTGCCAGCGGCTGAAATCCGGCTTCGGCGTCATCTGCGCGCCATGCAGCGACAGCACCCGCAGGGCTTCGGGCAGCAGGCCGACATGACTCCAGTGCGAATTCTTCACCTTGTTGATCTCGGCCGGATCAACATCCAGGTGGGCAATGCGGCGCGCGTTGCGCGCGAACTTGCGCGGATCGCCGGCCACGCGGTCATCGAAGCGCGCGCCCACCGCGATCAGGAAATCGCAATCATCGGCCGCATAATTGGCGAACGCTGCGCCGTGCATGCCCAGCATGCGCATGGACAGCGGACCGGTGGTGTCGACGGCGCCGATGCCCATGAGCGTGGTCACCACCGGTATGCCGAAATACTGCGCGAACGCCGCCAGCTCGCCGGCCGCGCCGCCATTGATGACGCCGCCGCCGGCATAGATCAGCGGCCGCTGCGACTGCCGCAGCAACTCCAGAAAACTCAACGCCGCAGCTTCGCTGAGCACGCTGGCAGTGAGTTCGCGCAGACGCTGGCGATAACCGGGAATGGCCAGCTGCCCTTCTCCCAGGAACACTCCGGCCGCGGTCTGCACATCCTTCGGAATGTCGACCACCACCGGGCCGGGCCGCCCGGTGCGCGCGATCTCGAACGCGGTGCGCATCGTGGCTTCCAGGCGCTTGGCATCGGTCACCAGCAGCACATGTTTGGCGACCGAACCCATCATCGACGCCACCGGCGCCTCCTGAAAGGCGTCGGTGCCGATCGAGGCGGTCGCCACTTGGCCGCAGATCACCACGATGGGTATCGAGTCGGCCATGCAGTCGCGCACCGGAGTCACGGTGTTGGTGGCGCCGGGGCCGGATGTCACCAGGCATACCCCGACGCGGCCGCTGGCACGCGCATAGCCAGCGGCCATGAAGCCCGCGCCCTGCTCGTTGGCGGGCACGATCAACGGCACCTGCCGTCCACCGGCCTGCTTCTGCTGCTCGTTGAAGGTGAACACCGCATCATAGGTGGGCAGGATCGCCCCGCCGCTGTAACCGAATATCGCCTCGGTGCCCTCATCCGCGATCACCTGGACGATCATCTGCGCACCGGACATGGCCTTGCCGGCCAGCGGATGTACGGCGGGACGCACTATTTTCGCACTATCGGTCATCGCTCGATTATGGCCGACACGGCCTGCAATTGGCTATTCTGGTGCCATGCGACACATCATTGGCATATTGCTGCAGAACGAGGCCGGCGCCCTGACGCGCGTGGCAGGCATGTTTTCCAGCCGCGGCTACAATATTGAATCGTTGGCGGTGGCCGCGACCGACGATCCCACGGTCTCGCGCCTGACGCTGGTGACCAGCGGTTCGGAAGCCGTCATCCTGCAGATTGCCAATCAGCTCAAGAAGCTCATCGACGTCGTCAGCGTCGAGGACATGACCCGCGGCGAGCACATCGAACGCGAGTTGGTGCTGATCAAGCTGCGCATGGATTCGGCTCAGCGCGATACCGTGCGCGGCTACGTGGTGCGTACCGGCGGCCGGGTGCTGGATCCGGCGAGCGAATGCTTCATCGTCGAGCTGCTGGGCAGCGAGGCCGAGATCAATGGCTTTCTGCGCACGCTAGCCACGCACGCGGAACTGGTCGAGGTAGTGCGCAGCGGCGCCCTGGGGATCAGCCGCAACCAGCGCACCCTGAGACTGGTGGACTAGCCGGCGACTGATGGCATGGGCGGCTAGAGTGCGGCGTTGTCGGTCTCGCCGGTGCGGATGCGAACCACGCGACTGATATCGGTGATGAATATTTTGCCATCACCGACCTTGCCGGTCTTCGCGGCCTTCATCACCGCCTC
>DASXLF010000227.1:0-9009 GCA_036496405.1 Steroidobacteraceae bacterium
GCTGAAGAGCGAACTACGCCGGCAGGGCGTGGTCGCGACGCGCATCAAGAAACAATCGCAGGCATTCAAATCCAAAGGCAGCGTCAAGGCAGAAGACATCGCGATCTTCAGCCGTCAGCTCGCGACCATGCTCGGCGCCGGCATACCACTGGTACAGGCGTTTGAGATCATCGGCACCGGCCACGAAAAGCCGGCCATGCAAAAGCTGGTGCTCGACATCAAGGGCGACGTTGAGGGCGGCACTTCCCTGCATGAGGCGCTGGGCAAGCATCCCCTGTATTTCGACGATCTGGTCGTAAACCTGGTCGAGGCGGGCGAACAGGCGGGCGCGCTCGAGGGTCTGCTGGATAAAATTGCCACCTACAAGGAAAAGAGCGAGGCCATCAAAAAGAAAGTCAAAAAGGCCTTGTTCTATCCGGCGGCGGTGATGGTGGTGGCGGTGATCGTCACCGTCATTCTGTTGATATTCGTCATTCCTCAGTTCGAAGATCTGTTCAAAGGATTCGGAGCCGATCTGCCGGCCTTCACGCAGATGGTCATCAATCTCTCCAAGTTCGTGCAATCGGAGGGCATATTCATCGCCCTGGTGCTCGGTGGAGCGGGCTATGCCTTTTTCTATTTCAAGAAGCGCTCGCGCAAAATGCGGCAATTCCTCGATCGTGCCATCCTGAAATTCCCCATCGTGGGCCCGATTCTGTACAAGGCAGCGATCGCGCGCTACGCGCGCACGCTCTCGACCATGTTCGCCGCCGGCGTACCGCTAGTCGAGGCGCTGGAATCGGTGGCCGGCGCCTGCGGCAACATCGTCTTCGAGGACGGCGTGATGAAGATGCGCGACGAAGTCGCGACCGGCCAGCGCCTGCAGCGCGCCATGGAAAACACCGGTCTGTTCCCGAACATGGTGGTGCAGATGATCGCCGTCGGCGAGGAATCGGGCTCGCTCGATGCCATGGCCGCCAAGGTCGCCAGCTTCTACGAGGATGACGTCGACGCTGCGGTCGACAGCATGTCGAGTTTGTTGGAGCCATTGATCATGCTGATCCTGGGCGTGCTGGTTGGCGGTCTCGTCATCGCGATGTACCTGCCGATCTTCAAGCTTGGGGCCGTTGTCGGCTAAACGTGCTGCAACTGCTGGCGCAGTCGCCATCGGCGTGGGTCGCGTTTGCGCTGATCCTCGGGCTGGTCGTCGGCAGCTTCCTCAACGTCGTCATCTACCGTCTGCCGATCATGCTGGATCGGCAATGGCGGACTGAGTGCGCCGACCTGAACCCCGGCGCCGTGACCGCAGCCACCGCAGCGCCTTTCAACCTCACGGTGCCGCGCTCGACCTGTCCGGCGTGCCAGACGCCCATCAAGGCGCTGCACAATGTCCCGCTGCTGAGTTACCTGGCATTGCGCGGCCGCTGCGCCAACTGCCGCGCCCGGATCAGCGCGCGCTACCCGCTGGTGGAGGCGCTTTGTGGCGCCCTGAGTGCGCTGGTGGCCTGGCAATTCGGCTTCACTGCCGCCGCGGCCTGTGCGCTGCTGATCACCTGGTTTCTGATCGCGCTCACCTTCATCGATCTGGATCACCAGCTCCTGCCCGACTCGCTGACTCTGCCGCTGCTGTGGCTGGGGCTGCTGGCCAGCCTCACGGGATGGTCCTCGACAGCGGCAAGCCTGCCCGTTGATCCGGTCAGCGCCATCTCCGGTTCAGCACTGGGCTACCTGTCGCTGTGGGCGGTCTATCATGTATTCCGTCTGCTGACCGGAAAGGAAGGCATGGGTTACGGCGACTTCAAATTGCTGGCAGCCCTCGGGGCCTGGCTGGGCTCGCGCATGCTGTTGCCGATCGTACTGTTCGCGGCAGTTGTTGGCGCCGTCACCGGTATCGGGCTGATCGCCCTGCGGCGCCATCAGCGCGGAGTGCCGGTGCCGTTCGGGCCCTTCCTCGCCGCCGCCGGCTGGCTGGCGATGATGTGGGGCCCGAAGATCGTCGACCGTTACCTGAGTCTGTACGGCGCCCAATCGGGATGACGCTGCCACCGCGCATCGGACTCACCGGCGGCATTGCCAGCGGCAAGACCACGGTGTCAGACCTGTTTGCGTCTCACGGCGTGCCGGTTCTGGATGCCGATCTCATCGCCCGCGAAGTGATTGCACCCGGCACGGCATTGCGCGCGCAGGTGTTCGAGCGCTTCGGACCTGGGATTCGTCGCGCGGACGGCGAACTGGACCGCGCGGCGCTGCGCCGCATGGTGTTTGCAGATCCCGCACTCAGGCGCGAATTGGAGGCGCTGATGCATCCGGCGGTGCGCGCACGCACCGAACAGTTGGCTTTGCAGGCAAAAGGTCCCTATCAGCTGCACGTGGTGCCCTTGTTGGTCGAGACCCAGGCCGTCGATCGCTACGATCGGGTGCTGGTGGTGGATTGCCCGGAAGCCCTGCAGTGGCTGCGCCTGTGCGCGCGCGAGGCGATGAGCGAGTCCGAAGCGCGAGCCATGCTTGCGGCGCAGGCGAGCCGGGCGGCGCGGCTCGCGGTCGCCGATGACATCATCGTCAACGACGGTGCACTGGCCGCACTCGGTCCCCGGGTCGCGAGCCTGCATGCTCAGTACCTGCAGCTCGCGCCCCGCCGGGATGCCGTTTGAGCAGCAACGTTTACGTGCCCGGCAACCCTCAAGCACAATAGGTCGATGGCCGAACCCGCCACCACGCCCGATTCCGCCGCCGACGGCTCGATGTTCGAGCAGCCGCTCAATGAGCGCATGCGTACCTTTTTGCGCCTGGACTTCCTCTACAGCCAGGCGCTCTACCACAACGAAAAGGGCAATCCGTGGGGCAGCCGTGCCGCCGTGGGTAGCCTGCTCGATATCCTCGCCATTCTCACCCGTGGTGACATGCGCACCGATGTGCTCAAAGAACTCGAGCGCCATCTGGCATTGCTGAACGAATTTCAGAACCGGGCCGGCATCGATACTGCGCGTCTGCGCTCGCTGATGAGCAACCTGGTGCGGCTGCGCACCGAGCTGGCCGGCGTGGGCGGCTCGTGGCTAGCACCGCTGCGCGATTCCGCGTTTCTGGCCGCGATCAAGCACCGCAGCGCCATCCCCGGGGGGACCTGCGAGTTCGATCTGCCGGACTACTTTTTTTGGCTCAACCAGCCGGCGGAGAGCCGCATCGAAGCTTTTGCCCGCTGGCTGACGATGCTGCGGCCGCTGTGCGACGCGGTAGCGGAACTACTGTGGCTGACGCGGCAGAACGGGCGCGCCCGCGAGGAGGTGGCGGCCGGCGGCGTGTTCAACGTCACCTTCGATCGCGATACGCCCTACCAGTTGTTGCGCATCAGCCTGCCGCCGGAGTTCGCCCTGTTCCCGGAGATCAGCGGCAGTCACTATCGTTGCAGCATGCGTTTTTTGAAATGGCACGGCATTGAGCAGCGTTCCACCCAGGCCGAAGGGGACGTGCCGTTCACTTTGATCTGCTGCAGTTGAACGGCGCCATGGCCGAGCGACTGCGCTGTCCCACCTGCAAACGCGACATCGAATGGTCGGAGCAGTTTCCGCACCGTCCGTTCTGCAGTGATCGCTGCCGGCTGATCGACCTCGGTGCCTGGTTCGGCGAACAGCACGCTATTCCGGGGAAATCGCCGGAGTTCAGCGACCAGAATACCGTCGATATCCCGCGCGAGGACTAGCGGCGCGCGTACCGGCTAGAGCTTGATCTTACCGCCGCCGGGTAGAGGACCCGCGCCCAAGCCGCCGACATCCGGCACCACGATGCGCGAGGAACTCTCGCGCCGAAACTCGCGCGCTTCCTCGATCGCCTGCTCCAGGGCCTGTTTGACCGCGTCCGGAAACTTGGCGATCGCCTCCTGCAACGAGGCCGCCTCGATCTCGAAGCCCAGCGGCAGCACGCCGTTGGGAGTCAGCAGTTGCGTCTGGCCCGAGAACAGCACCGCGCGGTTGGCATCGGTGCTACCGTCCACCGTCACTGGGATCAGGCGGCGAATCGTGCCGGCCTTGCGGTCGGTGAAAATATCCTCGCGATACAGCCCAGCGCTATCGAGCTGAATGTCCGGCAGTCCGGTGTCCTGCGCCATGTGCAATCCCCTCTTGAACTGTGAGAGCCTCAACGATCGGACCGTCGGCCGGCAGCAGCTGCTGGGCCGGCAGTTCGGCCACGCTCACCCATCTGAGCACCTGGCCTTCGAGAGCCGAAGGCTCGCCGACCGATTCGTCGACGACGAACACCTCGAGCTCCACCGCGCGGTCCGAGTAATGATGCCGCAACTGCAGCAGCGGATGACAGCGGCGCAGTTCGATACCCAGTTCCTCCTGCAGCTCGCGCCGCAGCGCCTGCTCCGGAGCTTCGCCGCCATCCAGCTTGCCGCCGGGGAATTCCCAATAACCGGCCAGGAATTTGCCCGGCGGCCGCTGCGAGATCAGCACCCGGCCGCTGGCGTCGAACAGCACGCCGGCGACCACGCGCATGGCCGCGCTCATGGCGTGCCGGCGAGCGCGCCGTGGCAATGCTTGAATTTGCGCCCCGAGCCGCAGGGACA
The DNA here is from genome assembly GCA_036496405.1 of Steroidobacteraceae bacterium. Taxonomy (GTDB): domain Bacteria; phylum Pseudomonadota; class Gammaproteobacteria; order Steroidobacterales; family Steroidobacteraceae; genus FEN-1191. The sequence goes on from DASXLF010000227.1 coordinate 4,544, forward strand.
CGGTTCATTGCGCCCGACTTTGCGATCCGAGCGCACGAACGGGGCCACCGGTTCGGCTGCCGCCCGCGGCGGACCGGCGCCTGCGGCGGGCGGCGGCGGCGTGAGACCCAATGGTGCGGCCGCCTCGGGATCGGGAACACCCAGCAACGACTGGGCTTCGGCGTGCTGAGCCTGCAGCGCCCGCATGAGCCGGACACGGCGTTCAGCTTCCTCGCGATCGAGCTGCTCCTGGGTCCGCACTTCGATCTTGGTCAGGGTCGAGACGCTGTCGAACTTCACACGCCCCAGCATGGCGGAGAACAGTTCGAACGCTTCGCGCTTGTACTCGAAGCGATAGTCCTTCTGGGCGTAGCCGCGCAGATGTATGCCCTGGCGCAGGTAGTCCATGGCGGCCAGATGATCGCGCCAGTGTTGATCTAGCGTCTTCAGCACCACGTCGCGCTCCACATAGCGCATGACGGTAGCGCCGGTGCGCTCGACCTTATGCTGGTAGGCACTGCGCACCGCCTCGAGCACGCGGGCACGCAGCGGCGCCTGTTCCATCTCCGGGTCGCTCTGCAACCAGGCCTTGATATCCAGATCCAGATTGAAGTCGCGGCGCAGCGCCTCCTGCAGCCCGTCGAGATTCCAGTCCTGTGGCACGCTGTTGGGAATCAAGAACTCATCGAACACCCCGCCAGCGGCGTCCTCGAACATCTCGGTGATGGCGACACTCATGTCGGCCGTGCCGAGAATCTCGGTGCGCTGCTGGTAAATGACCTTGCGCTGATCGTTGGCAACATCGTCGAACAGCAGCAGCTGCTTGCGGATGTCGAAGTTGTGCGATTCGACCTTGCGCTGCGCCTTCTCTATCTGGCGCGTGAGCATGCCGCTCTCGATGACCTCACCCTCCTTCATGCCCGCGAACTGCAGCAATTTCTTGGTGCGGGTGGGGTCGCCGAAAATGCGCATCAGATTGTCTTCCATCGACAGATAGAAGCGGCTCGAACCAGGATCACCCTGACGTCCGGAACGGCCACGCAGCTGATTGTCGATGCGGCGCGATTCGTGGCGTTCGGTACCGATGATGTGCAGGCCACCGGCGCCGATCACTTGTTCATGGCGCTGGGCCCAGGCCACGCGTGCCGCCTCGCGCTGCGCCTCGAACACGCTGCCGTCGGCAGCCGCGGGCAGCAGCGTATCGGGCGCCGCATCGTCGACGGCCGCAGCCGGCTCGCCCATGGCGGCCAGCTCGGCTTCGAGATTGCCGCCGAGCACGATATCGGTGCCGCGGCCGGCCATGTTGGTGGCGATGGTGACCGTGCCGGGACGGCCGGCCTGGGCGATGATGTGCGCCTCGCGCTCGTGCTGCTTGGCATTGAGCACCTGGTGTGCAAACCCCTGTTGAGTCAGCAGCCCCGACAGGAACTCCGAGGTCTCGATCGAGGTAGTGCCGACCAGCACCGGTTGCGAGCGTTGTGCGCAATCCTTGATGTCCTCGATGATGGCCTCGAATTTGTCCTTCTGCGTCAGGTATACGAAGTCCGGCTGATCCTTGCGGATCATCGGCCGGTGCGTCGGAATCACCACCACTTCCAAGCCGTAGATCTGCAGGAACTCCGGCGCTTCGGTGTCGGCGGTGCCGGTCATGCCGGAGAGTTTCTTGTACAGGCGGAAATAATTCTGGAAGGTAATCGAGGCGACGGTCTGATTCTCCTCGCGCACCCGCACGCGCTCTTTGGCTTCGATCGCCTGGTGCAGGCCGTCGGACCAGCGGCGGCCGGGCATGGTGCGGCCGGTGAATTCATCGACGATGATGACCTCGCCGCCGCGCACGATGTACTCGACATCGCGCTTGTAAATCGCGTGCGCGCGCAGCGCCGCATTCAGGTGATGCATCAGGCGAATGTTGGCGGTGTCATACAGGCTCTCGCCTTCGCGCAGCAGCCCGCCCTCGAGCATCAACTGTTCCACGTGCTCGTGACCGGCCTCGGTCAGATGCACCTGCTTGCCCTTTTCATCCACCGAGAAATCGCCCGGGCCCTCCTCGGTCTCCTGCGGCCCCTGCGGTTGCTGGCGCGTCAGGCGTGGCACGAGTTCATTGATGCGCAGGTAGACCTCGGTGCTCTCCTCGGCCGGACCGGAAATGATCAGCGGCGTGCGCGCCTCATCGATGAGGATCGAATCCACTTCATCGACGATCGCGAACGACAACGAACGCTGTACCCGGTCTTCGAGCCGGAAGGCGAGATTGTCGCGCAGGTAGTCGAAGCCGAATTCATTATTGGTGCCGTAGGTGATGTCGCAGGCATAAGCGGCGCGCTTCTCGGCCGAGTCCTGCGCGTTCTTGATCACTCCGACGCTCAGGCCGAGGAAGCGGTACACCGGCCCCATCCAGTCGGCATCGCGCTGCGCCAGGTACTCATTGACCGTGACCACGTGCACGCCCTCGCCGGGCAGCGCGTTGAGGTAGGCGGGCAAGGTCGACATCAGCGTCTTGCCTTCGCCGGTGCGCATCTCGGAAATTTTCCCCTGATGAAGCGCAATGCCGCCGATCAGCTGCACATCGAAATGCCGCAGCCGCAGCGTCCGGCGGGCGGCCTCCCGCACCACGGCAAAGGCCTCGGGCAGCAGCTGATCGATGGTCGCGCCCTGCACCAGCCGCGCGCGAAACTCGGCGGTCTTGGCATGCAGTTCCTCGTTCGAGAGCGCCTGCAGCGCGCTCTCGTGCGACGCCGCATCGCGCACCATGCGGCCAAAGGATTTGATGAGCCGATCGTTACGGCTCCCGAATACGCGGGTCAGCGCCTGTAGCACAAGCAATCCTTGGAAGAAAAATTAGCCGCGTCAGCGGCTTGCAGTCAGCGCGCGGGACGCGAACTGAGTATTGTAAGGGTAGACAGCGCGCCGATGTAGTCGTTCTGGCTGCCGCTAGCGTCCGACGTAGGCCATGGGGTCGATCTGCTGCCCGTCCTTGAGCACTTCGAAATGCACGTGCGGGCCGGTGGAACGGCCGGTCGAACCCACTACCGCGATCGCCTGTCCGCGCTGCACCGTGTCACCGACCGCCACCACTGTCTGCGCATTGTGGGCATAACGAGTGGTGTAGCCGTTGCCGTGATTGATCTCGATCAGGTTGCCGTAGCCCTCGCGCGGTCCCGCCCAGGTCACGATTCCGGAGGCCACGGCCAGCACATCGGCGCCGGCATCGGTGGCGAAGTCCACGCCCTTGTGCATGGCCTCCTCACCGTTGAAGGGGTCCATGCGCTCGCCAAAGTAGGAGGAGATATAACCCTCGCGCACCGGCCGGCCGGAGGGCTTGATCTGCGCCGACAATTGCCGGCCCAGGATGACGTTCTCGAGCGAGGCGAACTGGGCGCTGCGTGCATCGATACGGCGGCCCAGGTTGTCGATCATTGCCGTCACATCCGGTACCTGCGCACCGCGCCCAACGCCGTCGGATTCCGAGCCGCCCAGCGGCGGATCATGATCGAAATCGAATTCGCGGCTGTTGATGTTGGCCATTTGCGTGAGCTGCTTGCCCAGCGCGTTCAGGCGGATGATGTTGGCGTTCATGGAGCCCAGACGCATGGCCAACGCGTCCACCTTGTCCTGCACGTGCATGCGCAGGTCGGCAATCTGCTGCTGCTCGGCGCGTAATGCCGCGGCCGGATTCAGCAAGGCGACGCGGGTAATACTGCGCTGCCCAATCGTCAGTCCGGCGACAAAGGTGCCCGCCAGAAGACTCAAGCCTAGAATACTGATGACCGCAAGGGTGATCGGATGGGACAGATTGAACTGGCGTGCGCTGCCTTTACGGCGTGAAAAGAAAATGACATTCATATGGTCGCTCCGGTCTCGCTCTGGTCAGCCCCGAAAGCCCAAAAGGCCCACGGCAGCGCCAAGCACTCGCGTACGCCCCTAAGAAATGCATTACCGCGTATGAAAGCCCCCTTATCCATAGCGCCCGGCGCCATGGGTCCCTGATCTTGTGCCTCTGCAATAGGGCTTGCCTTCAACCGGCACTTTAGACTATGCACAAGAAGCGTGGCGCTGACAAGAAGACTCGAGCACGAAATATCCCCGCCAAGGCCGGATTCCGTAAAACGCCATCATCGGTCAATGACCTGCTGCTGCGCCGAGCCACTTTTCGCGAGCTCGCGACCAGGATTCCCGAGCAGCAATCGTGGGCAGAATGGCTGCGATCGCAGCTTCCTGCCGAGCTGGCCTCGCACGTGGTCAATGTAGTACCGAAAACCACGGCAGCTTCCGCAGCGGTCGAACTGGTGGTGATGGCCGACTCGCCGGGCTGGTGCGCGCGGCTGCGTTATGCGGTGGCCGGCCTTACAGCGCAGATAAGGGAGCGCGATGCTGCGGTACAACAAACGCGCGTGCGGGTCTCAATGGCGTGACGGTAGCTTTACGAGGCCAGTGCAGTCGGCGCATTCGATGGGCTGGCATGCGCCTGAACGTACGAAATGGGCGCC
>DASXLF010000228.1:0-2123 GCA_036496405.1 Steroidobacteraceae bacterium
CGCCAACTCGATGCCGAGTGCCGTGACGGCCTCCGGGATGACCTGGCGCACGGCTTGCGCGGAAAGCCCGATCTCGGGAGGCCGCACCAGAGTTTCCCGGTCGCTGCGCGGCACCCGGGTAAAGCGGATCGGCTCGAGGCGCAGGATCTCGGGCAAGCCATACGCGGCCGGCGTTACGTCACGCTTCATGCGCTCGTCGGAGAGGTTCTGGTAGGCGCCATAGCCGCCCAGATTAGCCTGATTGTTGTAGATGAAGCTGTTGGCATAGTTGAAGACCAGGTGGACGCCGTACGGGTTTTCCCACAGCAGATTGCCGGTCGCGTTGACGAAATGGAAATCCCAGCCGTTCTGAAGTCTGAGATAGCGGTCGGCCCCGCTGGGGAACAGGCCGAGGCTGTTGTCGGTGATGGCGAAAATGCCGTTGGTGCCATAGACGGCGCCGGCGGTGGCGTTGCCGGAGATGTTGGCGGTCGGGGCGTTGATCGCGGTGCGCAGGCCGAGCGTGCCGCCCGGGTCCAGGTCAAAGGTGGCCGTGCCGTTCTCAACGATATACCAGTGCCCGTTGCTGCTGTTGCGGGACAGGTAGTAGCTGTAGTTGTTGGCGACGTAGAACACGCCGTTCGCGACCATCAGATTGGCATTGACTTGCAGCGTGCCCTGCGTGGTCAATGTGCCATTGACCCCCAACGAACCGCTGCATGTATCCCCGATCTTGAACAGATAGCGCGCGTCCGTGGTGCCCGCTGGATAGAAGTTGCCGTCAACCCACCCGACCGAGGCAAGCTGGCAATTGTAGCCGCCGTCGACGAAGCCCTGGATGAATTGGCCGTCCCAGCCGAACGCCGTCCAGTGGCTCGCACCGACGCCGGTGTACACGACGCCAGGACCGCCGACCTGGAGCCAGCCGCTCAGCGTGCCGCCGGTGAGCGGCAGATAGCTGCCGAAGTGCGCATAGATCCCCTGCACCAGCGCATCGACAGAGTCCCAGTTATCGTTGGTTTTTGTACCCCAACTGTCCGCTGAGGCTCCCACTTCGGGCTTGATGAGCGCGTAATGAGGCGTGCTGCCATCAGCCATCGGCCACCGCCTCGCCGTTCGGGCGTGCCATGCGCATCGGCGTCGGCGCCGGTGCCGTCTGCTGTGACTGGGTCATGCATTGGCGCTGAATGTCGGCGAGGATGCCACTGACGGCTGTAAGGCCCTCGCCCATCATCGCCAGGACGCTGTTCCACTGCCGCGCCGGCAGCGTGACCGAGAGCGCCGCGTTTGGCTCGATGCGGTCGCTCACGTCACTTCGTCCCTGCGGGCGGCTTCTGCACCGAGTTGGTCGGCACAGTGGCGTCACCGCTGTCGTCGGCGAGCGATACCGAGTACGCGGCGGCCAGCGGCAGGCCCACCATCCAACCACCGATGCCGCGGGTGCGGGCCCACCCGCTCACGTTGCGCTCGTAGTCGCGATAGGTGCCATTGGAGACACCGGCATGCGGCCGCGCCGGGTTGGGCAGGTTGGCGTAGCCATAGACGTTGTGGCCATCTGCCGGCATCCACTGGGCCAGTGCTGGCGCGCTTGCGGTGGCGATCATGTCGCCTGCCTTGGTTGCGATTGTCGCCTCCTGTGTTACGGGTTGGTAGTCTGCCATGGCTCAGAGGTCCGCCGATGCGGTAACCAGAGCTTGCAGCGTGCTAGTGGCTGCGGCCGAGACGGCAGCATAAATATATGCTGCGCGAACACTGAGTGCGCCAGTGCCTGGCGTCCCTATGTTAGTTGATCCGGTTGTGTTGCTGATTGCTACAGTTGGAACCGCACGCATTTGCACAGGAAACGTTGCTTGGCCGCCAATTGAGGCGCCAGCAGGACCATAGACAACCAAATAAATGTCAGCGAGTGAATAGAACCGCTGGCAGTTGCTCAAATCGTAGCGCGGGTCGGGCTTCTCCAGCGGCGTCGCGACGGAGCCGATCTCTAGCTGGACGCCCCAGAGCCGCACGGAGCCGCTCTGTATTCCAACACTTCCGGCGCGGGCCGCATAACTCGACCCTGCTGACAACCAGAGCGTCATCTGTGTCATGTCGGTGCCGGCGGTGGTGCCAAACGTCTTGCCATTAGCACTCGGCAACGTGAA
>DASXLF010000229.1:0-1599 GCA_036496405.1 Steroidobacteraceae bacterium
CTCACCGTGGCCGGTTTGCCACAGTCCTGCGCTGAGGGCGCCGTGGAGGCCGTACAAGCCGCCGAGGCTCTGCGCGCACCCGAACCACCAGACCGCCCGGCCATCGCCCCAGGCGACGCTGTACGCCTCGCCGCGGGCCCCCTGGCGGGACACCAGGGCCTCGTCCTCTCAGTCCACCGCAATCAGGCTCGCATCGCCGTGATGATGCTCGGACAACTCCGCAACCTCACCGTCCCACTCGACGCCTGCGCGCCACCCGGCGACTAACCGCGCAGCACCACGCAGCACACCACGCAGGAGACACCAGCATGCCAGGCCTACTCGATCGCGCGGTGCGCGAAATCAAGGCAAAAGGCGTCAAGGCCAGCCGCGCATGGCCCATCGCCGTCGCCTCTCTGCAAAAGGCCCGTGACCTGAAGCCCGGGTCGCTGAAGCCCACAGCAAAGGGCACGGCAAGGGCCAAAATGACACAGAAACAACGGGCTGTAAGCCGATAGTCATGTTAACTATCACCGAGCTGCAACGGCGAGCCGGCCGCATACCCCGAGGCCGGCAGCATACGCCAACCGACCTGCGCGAAATGATCCTCGGCGCGCTGCAGGACGCCGGCGGCCGCAAATACCTCGCGCAGCGCGCCATCGATACGCCCGGCCCATTCCTGGCGCTGCTCGGCAAGATCCTGCCAACCACGGTGGCCAATTCTGACGGCTCGCCGATCGCCATGCACCTGCTGGCCGCGCAGATCATCAGCACGCAGATGCAACTCGAGGCCAAAGCCGAGCCGCAGCCACAATCGCCCGTACAGACGACTGTAGATACAACCTACAGCGTGCTGGACGCGCCGCCGCCGGTCGAGTAGGCAGCCGCGGCATGACGCCGTTAAGGCAAAGCAACTGAACGCTGTCGGGGTGAAAGGAGGGCCGGATGAGTGTCAGTCTACTGACCGGGGATGCACGCGCGATCTTACCGACGCTGCCTAGCAACAGCGTCCATTGCGTTGTGACATCCCCTCCATGACTTTACTATGGGCTCCGCGATTACGGCACGGCGCAGTGGGAAGGTGGGGATGCGGCGTGTGGGCACCGGCAGGAGAGTGCGCATCAGAAACAAGGCGCAACCAGTGCGCGACAGGGACGATCGAACACCGACGAGCAGCGCAATGAAAACTTTCGCAACATCTGCGGCAAGTGCGGTGCGCGTCGGGTGGATGCGCAGCTCGGCCTGGAGGCCACGCCGAACGAATACATCGCGACGATGATCGCGGTGTTCCGGCAACTCCGGAGTGTTCTTCGTGATGATGGCTGTATATTTTGCAATGTAGGCGACAGCTACCAGGACAAGCAACTGCTGATGATGCCGGCGCGGCTGGCCATTGCTCTCCAGCAGGACGGGTGGTGGTTGAGATCGCAACTGCCTTGGCTCAAACGCTCATGCATGCCTGAGAGCGCGACCGATCGGCCGACCTCCGCCATCGAGTATGTGTTCATGCTCACGAAGTCGGCCAGATACTTCTGGGATGCCGGGGCGGTGAAGCGCGTCAGCGCGGCGTCCTCCATAGATCGTCTTGCGCAGGATGTTGCCAGCCAGAAAGGCTCCAAT
>DASXLF010000230.1:0-3726 GCA_036496405.1 Steroidobacteraceae bacterium
CGTTTTCGACAGGTCATACTGGCCACCGACATTCCACACCAGCGCCGATTGGCCGATGCTGGGGATGTTGTAGCGCAGCCCCGCCGCCAAATGGGCATTGGGGATCAACTCCGGAGTGCTGCGGATCTGACCGAAGAACGCATTGACGCGCTCGGTCTCCTGCTGGATCACCAGCACCGAATCGCGCCCGGTGTAGTTCTGAAAGTCGTAGCCCGCCAGGTACTCGAAGCCGCGATTGACCGCGAGCTGCGCCAGCAGATTAACGCCGTAATCCTTGTAACCCCAGAAATTGTCGTCGTTGGCGACGGTGAGTTCGCCCGGTGTTCCCGGCGTGAAGCTGAAGGGCGTGCTGCCGTTGTCGAACTCGGTGTAGTAGGAACTCCAGCGATGATAGTAATCCTTGAGATAGAGCTTGAACGCATCGCTCGCGATGTAATCGAGTTTGCTGCTCACCAGATCCTCGTTGCGGGCGTTGAAGGCGTCGGCGGTCAGATACGGCCGGCCGAAGTCGAGCTTGGCATCGGTGTGCTGGTACAGCGCGCTGAAGGCCAGCTGATCGGTAAAGTCATAACCGTATTTGCCGCCGAGCGTGGTGACGCTGTAGCCGCGACGGCGATCGGTGCCGCTGGGCTGGTAGTCGGCGCTCGGAAACGGCTGCAGACCGGAGGACTCATCGTGCGTGGCATAGAGCACGAAATACTGCTTATCGATCGCGTCCCGGAAATAGCCGTCGATGTGCCTGCCGTTGTTACTGTCCGCTCCCAGGCTGAAGGCACCCTCCGGATGGTCGCTGAAGGACTTGGTGACGATGTTGACCGCTCCCGCCACGGCCTGCGTGCCATAGAACAGCGCCTGGCCACCATCGAGCACTTCGATGCGCTCGATCATGCTGGCGGGAATGGTGTCCAACGGCGTCGTGCCCGCGTACAGCCGGTTGTTGATGCGCACGCCATCCACCAGCCACAGCACGTCCGGGGTGCGCGAAGCCTGCAGCGAGAGTTGCACGTAGTCGAACGGACCGTTTCTTGAGCTGATGTACAAGCCCGGCGCCAGCGCCTGCAGCGCGCTGGCCACATCGATATAGCCGCCCTTCTGGATGTCGTCGGCCGTGATGGTCACCACATCGGTGCCATACTGGGAGAGCTGTTGCGGCAGCTCGTTCTCCAGGCTCCCATTGACCACCACTTCCTGCAGGGCCGGGGTGGTCTGCGCCCGGGCGAGGCCGCCGGCACCGGCCATCATCGTTGCCGCCGTCACGACCATCACTGTGCGCATGTTTTGCCCCTCCCCACGATCAGCGCAGAATGAGCGGGCAATCGCCGATATTCAGGTAAATTACTGTTCTTGCTGGCGTTAATTAACGTTAAAATCCGCCGGTGTCCGCACCATCGCCTGTTTCAGCCCCTATCCGATCTGCCGGCGTGGAAGCGGTGGCCGATGCGCCGGCCATACGGGCCGAAGCCGCGCGCATTCAATCCAGTGGCGTGCTCGGGGAAGCGCGCTTGCGGCAGCTGTTCGACTACCTGGTCGCCAATTACGCGGCCGGTCAGTCGCCCAAGGAAATCGCCATCGCTGTTGATGTGTTTGGCAAGAACGCCAGCTTCGATGTCTCCCAGGATGCCCTGGTCAGGGTGTACATCCACAAGCTGCGCAAGGCGCTGGAGGAGTTCTACGCCTCGCCGGCGGCCGGTGCACCGGGACGTGCACTGCACATTCCGCGCGGTGAATATCGACTCAAGCTCAGCGTGGCGGCGCCGGCGCCCGCTGCCCTCCGGCCGCGCTTTGCAGGATCGCGGCCACTCATCGTGGGCCTCATCGCGCTGGCCGCGGCGCTGCTCGGCTACGGCCTGGCGCTGCTGCGCAGCCCGCACTCCGATCTCGATGCGGTGCGTGCCAACCCCATCTGGTCGGGCATCCTCAAGGATGACCGGCCCATCCTGATCATCGTCGGTGATTACTACCTGATCGGTGAGACCGACGCCTCCATGGAAGTGAAGCGGCTGGTGCGCGAGTATTCGGTCAACTCCAAGAGCGATCTGGATCAATTCATCGCCCAGCACCCGGAAGACGCCGATCGCTACATGGACGTGGGCGAGCGCTACCTGCCGATCGCCGCGGCCTCGGCGCTGCGCGACGTCATGGCCGTGCTGGCACCTGAGAACCGCCGCATCATCGTCAGCAAAATGTCCGACATTGAAGCCGGCAGCCTCAAGTCCGCCGACATCGTCTACATCGGCTACATCAGCGGCATGGGCCTGATGCAGAACCTGGTGTTTACCGGTTCGCGTTTCGCCGTCGGCGACTCGTACGACGAAGTGGTCGATAAGCAGACGCGGCGCTCATACATCAGTCAGACCGAGGGACAGACCACCGGTCCCCTGGAAGCCTCCGGCAGTGAGACCTCGTATCACGACTACGGCCTGTTCGCCGACTTTCGCGGCCCCGGCGGCAATCGCATCGTGGTGATATCCGGAACCCGTGATGAGGGCGTGCAACAGACGGCCGAGGCCTTCACCAGTCCGGACAAGCTGCAGGAATTCGGGCACCAGATCGATGTGGCGCGGCCCTTTGAGGCGTTGCTCGAAGTCAGCGCCTTCGACGGCGTGAATCTGAGCGGCAAGCTGCTGCTGGAATCCAAGCGCGATTGGGCACCCAAGTGAGGACGGCCTAACTGCACGCCGAATGCGTGGTCATCGGCGCCGGCGTCGTCGGCCTCGCCATTGCGCGCCGGCTGGCCCTGCTCGGACGGGAAACCCTGGTGCTGGAGGCCGGGCCCAGCATCGGCGGCGGCATCAGCTCGCGCAACAGCGAAGTCATCCACGCCGGCATCTATTATCCGAGCGGCTCGCTGAAAGCCCGTCTGTGCCTGACCGGCCGGCAACAGCTGTATGAGTATTGCCGTGAACGCGGCATCGGCCACGCGCGCTGCGGCAAACTCATCGTCGCCACCAGCCCCGATCAGTGCGCGGCACTGGCGGCGTTGCTGCGCCATGGGCACGCCAATGGGGTCACCGATCTGACAGCGCTCGAGCCGGCGCAGGTTCATGCGCTCGAGCCGCAGCTGGCCTGCGAGAGGGCGCTGCTCTCGCCCGCCACCGGCATCATCGACAGTCACGCGCTGATGCTGGCACTGCAGGCGGATCTGGAGCAGGCCCACGGCACAGTGGTGCTGGCCTCACCGGTGGTGAGCGGGCGCTGTGCCGATGACGGCATTTATCTCACGGTGGGTACCGATGCGACGCCACTGCGGGCGCGCATGGTGATCAATGCCGCGGGGCTCGGCGCCCAGTCGCTCGCGCACTCGCTGGCACGGCTGCCGCGCCGGACCATACCGCCGCTGTACTACGCCAAGGGCAGTTATTTCTTACTCAACGGCCGCTCGCCATTCGCGCACCTGGTGTATCCCCTGCCCGAAGCGGGCGGGCTGGGTGTGCATCTGACCCTGGATCTGGGCGGACAGGCGCGCTTTGGTCCCGACGTGGAATGGATCGACTCACCCGACTATGCGGTCGATGCTCAGCGCGCGCCGCGCTTCTATGGCGCCATCCGCCGCTATTGGCCGGCACTGGCCGACGGCGCGCTGCGGCCCGGCTACGCCGGCGTGCGCCCGAAACTCAGCCGCGAAGGCGCGCCGGCTGCGGACTTCGACATCCAGGGACCGGCGGTGCACGGCATCCCCGGCCTGGTCAATCTCTACGGGATTGAATCCCCCGGCCTCACCGCCTC
>DASXLF010000231.1:0-3001 GCA_036496405.1 Steroidobacteraceae bacterium
CCGTGGTCTTGCCGGTGCCGGCACCGGCGATGACCAGCAGCGGGCCCGCGCGCCAGCCTTTCTCGGGCAGCGCCTCGCCATAGGTCACGGCCTTGCGCTGCGCGGAATTGAGGCTGGTCAGGTGCGAATCGGGCCGCATCGTGCGCAATATAAAGCACCACCGGCATCAGCGGGCGGCTACCTGTCATTGTCAGCACTCATGTCACGCAAACCGTTACGCTGTGTCCATGAGCATCGAAAACGTCCGTACCGTGTTTGCCGGGCGCGTGATCATGGTCAACGTCGAGACCGTACGCCTGCCCAACGGGCACGTCATCGACCTGGAAATCATCCATCATCCCGGGGGCGCCGCGATCGTGGCACTCGATAGCTCCCGGCGCGTGTGTCTATTGCGGCAATACCGCCACGCCGCGGGCGGCTGGCTCTGGGAGTTGCCGGCCGGCAAGCTCGAGCCGCACGAGCCGCCGCTGGCGACCGCGCGGCGCGAATTGGCGGAAGAGACCGGCACCAGCGCACACAATTGGGTTGCGCTGGGTCCTTATGTCAGTTCCCCGGGCGTGTTTACGGAAACGGTGCATTTGTTCCTGGCGCAGAATCTGCATTCGGGTAAATTGGCCCACGAGGCCGCCGAGCTGATTGAAGTGCACTGGATAGACCTTGAGGAGGCATGCGCGCGCGCCCTGGATGGGACTATTTCCGACGGCAAAACTGCGTTGGGGCTTCTGCGAGCCCGCGCCGCCCTCGCTGCGCCACCGCCATCACTACCGCTAACGTGAAGAAGCCGCACCCAGATCCGACTGAGCCAGCGCCGGCCAAGCCGAATTCGGAATTGTCGCTGGAGGATACGATCGCGCAAAGAAGTCGCGGCGTGACCCCGCGCGTCAAGAGCGTCGTCTCCGGATACAACCCGTACGACGCCATACCCACCAAGCCAGGCAGCGGCGGCGCGAACAAGCCCACCGACCTGCGCAAGCTGTCGGAATGGATTCGGCTGACGCGCCAGGTCGAAGCGCTGAAGAAGGAAAAGCCCGGCTGATCAGCTGTGACGCCGTATATGCGTCACCTTGCGCTCGCGACTCAATCGATAGAAGCGTCTTAGTTCCGCCAGCGTCTCGCCGCCAACCCGCGCCGCCTGGACCGACCACAGCCGCTCCAGCCGGCGGCAGAAACGCGCTGCGTATTGATTGGCGGCCCTGTACAGCGGGCTGCGTTCGCCGGCCAGCCGCTCGTCGACATGAGCGCGCTCGAACAGCAGGTGGTGCAGCTCGGCGGGATAGCGCCCGGGATGCTGCTGGCGCAGCAGCCACCAACTGGCCACGTATTTGTCGATCTCCGCCTGCAGTTCCAGTTCCAGTAGAGTCACGCCGCGGTCGTAGCCGGCATTCCAGGCAAGACAGAGAAAATGGCTCACCCCCTCGAGGGCGGTCCAGTAATCCGCCAGATTGCCGCCGTGCAGGGTCTCGAGCGGGTTGGCCGTTGCCAGACGCTCGAGCAGCTGTGGATCGAGAAACAGGCCGACGGCGGCCGAATCGCCCTCATCGAGCACCAGCACCTGTTCGTCGGTATCGGAATCGCGTACCGCCCGCGGCAGGTGCTCGCGATCGGTGAACAGAAAGTCGTAGACCCGATAGTCGGTGGGCAGGTCATAGATAGAAGCCAGCAGGTCCTGCAGCTGCTGTAGCACCATGGGTGGCGCGGCCGTGGCCACGGGTGCTAGTTCTGCGCCAATGCCACCGGCGTGGCCTCGATCCCGAGGCGGCGCAACAATACGCGCGCCCGCGGGCTGCCGGTCTTGAGCCAACTTTCATACAGGCGCAGAACGTCCGCGTGCGTGTAGCGTCGCGCGACATCGCTGATCTCGCCCAGGGCATCGACCAGCGGCAGGAATTTGGCGGCCAATTCCGCGAACACTCGTCCGAGTACCTGTTTGCGGCCGCGGCACAGGCCCTTGGCCAGGGTGCCGTATGCACAACCGCCCATGGCCACGTGGTAGTCGACGTCGATCAGCTTGCGCGCGAAGCTGTGCGCGAAGAAGCCAGCGATGAACAGCGACACATCGCCCAGCCGCTGCAGACCCAGCTCGCGTTCCTGCGCACTGCGGGCTTCGAGCGCTTCGGCCAGCATCTGCACCAGTGGCTTGAGCCGCACGCCCTCGGCGGTCGACTCGTAGAGCTGCTCGGAACGGGAAAACAATGTCAGCAGGTTGACCAGGTAATGCTCGGTCTGATCTTCGACCGCCACGTGCTGGTGCGCCAGTGCACCCTGCAAGGCATCGTGAAAATATTCGCGCAGATTCGCGACTGTAAGAACCCCGCCGGCACTTTCCGTTTGCTGCATGACTTCACCCTCGTAATCCGCTGTTCGCATGCACCGCCTTGGCAGTTGAACACGAACGGCGGCCGCCCTCAGATAACCTGGTCACGATTCGTGCTGGAAAATGCAGCAAAAACCCTGCCCGGCTGGCAGCCGCAATGGGTGAGTGCTAACAGTGGGGAATACGGCGGTTTTTCAGCGTCACAGTAGTCATAACCGCAGGTTCGCGGGCGGCGCCGGCGAGGGCGGCCATCACTTATGCAAGGCCGTCCTGGATTCGGTAAAAACTATCGGCAGGCGCGGGGACGCTTAGCGCTGATCGTGCGTGCGCACGTCATGCAGCCCGATGCGCAGCGTGCGCGTGGCAACGAACACTTCGCGCAGGAACAGCGACAACCCGGCGATAAAACTCAGCATGGCAACGATGAACAGGATGGCGATGATCAGCGACAGGCGAAAATTCAGCAGCGCGCCGAGGAACAGCGCCACCACTACCATCGCTACCAGCAGCGCGCAGATGGTGCACAACGTGATGGCGCGCCCAAGCAGCCGTGCGCGCAACGCCAGCGTCGACAGTCGACCGCCGAGCTCGAACAATTCGTTCTCATGGGTATGGCTTTCGCCGAGCTCGAGCGTTCGTGCACGATCGACCACGCGTGCCAGCCGCCCCGCCAGCAGCGTCAGCGTC
>DASXLF010000232.1:0-3550 GCA_036496405.1 Steroidobacteraceae bacterium
CACCGCCCCAGCCGCCGCCGTAACCATAGCCGCCACCCCAACCGCCGCCGTAGCCGCCCCAGGATGCATACAGCGGGCCGGTCTGCGACCACGCACCGCCGTAGCGCGGATAGTAGCCGTAGCCGCCATATCCATAGCCACCGTAGCCGACGTCATCGTACCCATAGCCGCCGGAGTAGTACGGACGGTAACCGCCGTAGCCACGGTAACCGCTGTAGCCACGGTAACCGCTGTAGCCACGGTAGCCATAGCCGCCATAACCACCGTAGCCATATCCGTAACGGTGGTAGTACGGGCGACGATAGCCATAACCGGTGTAGTACGAACGATAGCCGTAGCCGCGGTAGTACGGACGGTCGTCGTCATAACCGTCGCTGTACGAGCGGCCGTAACCGTAATCGTCACCTCGATACGAGCGGCGGTAGCCGCCGCCACAGCCATCATCGCAGTAGCCGCCGCGATACGACCGGCCGTAGCCGCCGCCATCGTAGTCGTCATCGTAACTGCTGGTGCGATAGGTCCTCGCCCCGAGATAGATCTCCGGACCTTGCTCGTACCAGACCGTGTGATAGCGCGATCCGCCGTAGTGGCGGTGATAACCCCCGACCGGACCGCCGTCGCAGTCGTCGGAGCAGTCGGCCGACGCGGGCGTCAGTGCGCCGAACATCAACGCACCGGCCGCCATCAACGCATACGCAATGCGAAGCATTTGGTTAGCCTCCATGGAGCCACATCTAAAACCCAAGTGTAGCATGGGTTTTAAGGCTCGTTAACCATATATCTATCTGATCAAATGGTTGTTTTCTGGTCGCCAGGCTGACACAAAATGGGACACATCCGCGGCTGCCAAACCTTCCTGTTCAGCCGGCATTGCAGAGCGCCAAAGACGAAGGCGCGGCTCGCTTTCGCGAATCGCGCCCTCTTCATTCTTGGGTCGATGCACCCGTCGGGGCTTCACCCGCGCACGCGATCCTCAGTAGCTCCTGTAGCCGCTGGTGCTGCTGGTGTAACCGCTGCCGGAATACCGCGAGCCGGTGCTGTAGCCACCCGTGCTGGTGCTGCACCCCGAGTTGCTGCCGCAGTTGCTGCTGTAGCCGCTGTTGCCATAGCTGCCCGTGCTGGTGCCGCTGGTATAGCCGCTGTCGTAGCCGCCGGTGCTGATGCTGCAGCCTGAGTTGCTGCCGCAGTTGCTGCTGTAGCCGCTGTTGCCAGTGCTATATCCACCGTTGCTGTAACCGCTGTTGCCGTAGCCGCTCGTGCTGGAGCCGCCACTGCTATAGCCGCCGGTGCTGATGCTGCAGCCTGAGCTGCTTCCGCAGTTGCTGCTGTAGCCGCTGTTGCCATAGCCGCTCGTGCTGTAACCACCACCGCTGCTATAGCTGCTGTCGTTGCCGCCGGTGCTGTGACCGCTGGTGCTGGTGCCGCAACCGGAGTTGGCGCCGCAGCCGCTGCTGTAGCCGCTGTTGCCATAGCCGCTCGTGCTGTAACCACCACCGTTGCTATAGCTGCTGTCGCTGCCGCCAGTGCTGTATCCGCCGCCCGAGCTGTAACCGCTTCGCGAGCCACCACCACTGCAGCCGCTCTTGTAACAAGCCAACGCTGACGTCGACGCGCCGATCATGAGCGCACCGGACGCAGCCAACGCATACACAAACCGACGCATTTGCTTAGCCTCCATGAGCCGCATTCGAGAGCAATCAGCTTAGCGGAGCTTCTTTTGTTAACCATATATCTATTTGAAATATTGATGTTTTTCGCGCTATCTCCGCCACAAAAATGGACCGAAATGGTACATGTTCCGAAGGCGCATTTCGACGCCGGTTAGCCCGCTGGCGCCTGAACATTCCAGCTAGGCCAGATCGAAATACTCGGTGTGCTCCCATGCGGTGACGTCGCTTGCGCTGGCGGACTGGCCGCCGCTCCCGGCATCGCAGCGAGCGATCTCGGCATGCTTGATGCGAAGCAGATAATCGACGAAGGCTGTACCGAAGCCGGCGCCGAAGCAGGCATCATCGTTCAGCGCGGCAAGCGCCTCGGCGAGCGACTTCGGCAGCGGCTCAGCGGAGATCTCATACGGCGCGTCAGCCGACGGCGGCGGCGTGAGCTTGCGCTCGATGCCGTCAAGGCCCGCGTAGATCTGCGACGCCATGTAGAGATACGGATTGGCGAGCGGCTCGCCGACGCGATTCTCCAGATGTGTCGAGGTGTCGCCCGACGCGCCGAGCGCGCGGATCATCACGCCGCGGTTGTCGCGCGCCCAGATCGCCTGGATCGGCGCCATCGAGTTGACGCCATGATAGCGCTTGTAGCCGTTGATGGTCGGCGTGGTGAACGCGGCGGCGGCGCGGGCATGTGCGAGCAGCCCGGCGAGATAGTGCTTCGCCAGCGGCGACAGCAGCTCCGTCTTGGCGCTGGCGACAAACAGATTGCGGCCGGATTTCCGGTCGAGCAGTGACTGATGCAGATGCCAGCCGCTGGCGAAACTGTTCGGCAGCCGCGGCCGGCACATCAGGCTCGCCAGATAACCGTGCCGCCGTGCCACCTGCTTCAAGGCGCTGCGAAACAGCACCATGGTGTCAGCGGGAGCGAGCCCGGTCTGCGGCGCGAAGGTGAACTCGTACTGGCTCGGGCCGAGCTCCACTTCGAGTGAAACGAGCGGCAGGTGCAGCGCCTGCATGGCCTTGCGCAATGTGTCGAGGATCGGGCCGACCTGATCGAACCGCGATTCGGTGAGATACTGAAAGCCGTGGGTGGTGTGCTCGACCGCCGGCGGTTCGGGCGGCCAGCTCAGGCCGTCTGGAGACAGCTTCGGATCGACGATCCGCAGCAGATGAAACTCGACCTCCAGACCGGCGCAGAAGTCTAAGCCCCGGCTCGCAAGCTTGCCGAGAGCGTCGCGGTAGAGCGCCCGGGTCGACACCGGCACCGGCCGGCCGTTGTCGAAATAGATGTCGCACAGCATCCAGCCGGTGCTCTCCGCCCAAGGCAACACGCGGAACGTGGCGGGGTCGGCGACCATGACGAAATTGCCGGCGCCCGCCATCTCGTCGACGCCCATGCCGCCGCCAGCCGCGAACACCGAAAAGACATTGCGATGCGAGGTGTCCTTCGCCAGCAGGGTCGAAGTCATGTTGACGCCGGAACGCATGGCGCTTGGGGCTTCGGCGACCACCAGCGTCTTGCCGCGCAGCACGCCGTGCTGGTCGCAGAACGCGAACCGCACCAGTTCGAGCTTGCGCCGCTTGATCTCGCGCTCAACCGCCACAGCGGCACGGCGCTGCTCGGCGCTCCACAGCTCGTGGCGGTCGACGAAACTCAGCGAACGGGACGAGCGCGACGCCATCAGGAGATCAGCGGCCGTTGGCCCAGCTCGCGGCCTTGCGCTTGGTGAGGTCGGTCTTCTGCCAGTAGCCCCGCCAGTCGTCGGTCGGGCCGATGCCATCGATCGCCGCCGGGCCGGTCAGCGCCGGCGCCGCTTTCGCATCCAGCACCATCAGCGGCTTGCCGCCGCTCTTCGCCGCGTCGATCGCCTCGCGCAGCAGCCTTCGGT
>DASXLF010000233.1:0-1660 GCA_036496405.1 Steroidobacteraceae bacterium
CGCTGCCGTTGCGCCCCGCGGACCCGGCAGTGCGCAGGCGATCCACAGCTGCGCTGACTGCGCGAGCACGCGGGCAATCTCACCGGCGTCCTTGTCCTGGAGTATTCCGCACACCGCAAGCGTGCGGCCCGCGACCGGGCGCTGCGCCAGATTGGCCTTGAGGACCTGCGCCGCCGGTTCGTTGTGCGACACGTCCAGGATCCATTCGACCGGCCCTGCGATGATCTGAAAACGTCCCGCGATCTCGACTTTCGACAATGCCGTGGCGATCAGTTCACGACTCAATGGCGGACAGCGCCAATTGGGGCCTGCGATGCGCGCGAGCGATTCGACCGCGGCCAGCGCCGTGGCCGCATTGCGATACTGAATCTCACCTGCGAGCCGTGGCGCGGGAATACCCGTGATCGCAGCGTGCAATCCCCGGTAGGTCCAGCCGTCAGTGCCGATCTGCCAGCTGAACTGGCGCTCGGCCACCACGCCTTGCGCACCCAGCTGCTCGATGGCGGCATACACACTCGCGGGCATCTGCGGCGTGCCGAGCACGGCGGGTTGGTGCGCGCGGAATATCCCGGCCTTCTCGGCACCAATGGCATCCAGTGTGTCGCCCAGCCAGTCGCGATGGTCGAAACCGACCGAACACAGCACGCCGACATCCGCATCCACCAGATTGACGGCATCCAGCCGCCCGCCCAATCCCACTTCCAGCACTGCCACGTCCATCTTTCGGTCGGCGAACAGCAGCAGCGCCGCCAGAGTGTTGTACTCAAAGAAGGTCAGCGTCGTGCTGCCCCGCGCCGCCTCGATGCGGTCGAATACATCAACCAGTTCCGCATCGGTGGCTTCCCGCCCCGCGACGCGGATGCGCTCGTTATAGCGCAGCAGGTGCGGGGAGGTGAGCGTGCCGGCCCGAAGTCCCAGCGCCAGCAGCAACGCTTCAAGTGTCGCGACGGTGGAGCCTTTGCCGTTGGTGCCGGCCACGGTGATGACCCGATACGCAGGGCGATCCACGCCCAGTGTTCGTGCCACGGCCCCCACCCGCCCCAGCCCCAGATCGATGGCGCGGGCGTGTACCTGCTCCTGCAACGCCAGCCATTGCGCCAGCGTGCGCGTGCCCGGCTTCATCTATGCCGCGTGCGCGGGCAGCTTCATCAGCATGTTCAGCATGCCGCCGATGCGATCGCGCATGTCGCGCCGATCGACAATCATGTCGACGGCGCCGTGTTCGAGCTGAAACTCGCTGCGCTGGAATCCTTCGGGCAAAGTCTCACGCATGGTCTGCTGGATGATGCGCGGACCGGTGAAGCCGATGAGCGCGCGCGGCTCGGCCAGATTCAGGTCACCGAGCATCGCCAGACTCGCGGACACCCCGCCCATGGTCGGGTCGGTCATCACCGCCACATAGGGCAACCGCGCATGGGCCAGTTTCGCGAGCGCCGCGCTGGTCTTGGCCATCTGCTGCAAGGAGAACAGCGCCTCCTGCATGCGCGCACCACCACTGGAGGTGAAGCACACGAGCGGCATGCGCTGGGCAATGCAATGTTCGACGGCGCGCCGGAAGCGCTCGCCCACCACCGAGCCCATCGAGCCGCCCAGGAACTGGAATTCGAAGGCACTCGCGACCACCGGGTTGCCGAGCAGCCGGCCGGCCAGCACCACCAGG
>DASXLF010000234.1:0-1704 GCA_036496405.1 Steroidobacteraceae bacterium
GGTGCAGATCGAATCGACAACGACAGGCTCCGGCGAATGAACACCATGACCCATTCCGAACTCCCTTCCGCTGACGGTGTCTGGCAACGCCTCCGGATTGCGCCGGGCGCGCTCGCCGATGATCGTTTCATCGATGGCGACGCAGCCATCGTCGTGACCGCCGGAAAGATCGCCTGGATCGGCAGGCAGAGCGACTTGCCCGGCACATACGCCGGCCTGCTGCGCTTCGACGGCCGCGACGCGCTGATCACCCCCGGCCTTGTCGATTGCCACACGCACCTGGTCTACGGCGGACAGCGCGCGAACGAATTCGCGATGCGTCTCGCCGGCGCGACCTACGAAGAAGTCGCAAAGGCCGGCGGCGGCATTGTTTCCTCCGTGCGCGCTACGCGTGAGGCGGACGAAGACACGCTCTACGCACAAGCGGCACAACGCCTTGAACAATTGCTGGCCGAAGGTGTCTGCGCGATCGAGATCAAGTCGGGTTACGGCCTCGCGCTCGAACACGAACGCAAGCAATTGCGTGTGGCGCGGCGGCTGGGCGAAACGTACGGCGTCACCGTGCGTACAACCTTCCTTGGCGCGCACGCGCTGCCACCCGAATACGCGGGCCGCAGTGGCGATTACATTGATCTTGTCTGCACCGAGATGCTGCCTGCGCTCGCCGCAGAAGGGCTTGTCGATGCGGTCGATGTGTTCTGCGAGCGCATCGCCTTCACGCTGGCCGAGACCGAGCGCGTGTTCCAGGCGGCCAAGGCCCTGGGGCTGCCGGTCAAGCTGCACGCCGAGCAACTGTCCGACATGGGCGGCGCGGCGCTCGCGGCGCGTTATGGAGCGCTGTCCTGCGATCACATCGAGCATCTCTCCACCGACGGCATTGCGGCGATGCGCGAGGCCGGGACGGTCGCGGTGCTGCTGCCCGGCGCCTACTACACGCTGCGCGACACGCACCTGCCGCCGATCGATGCGCTGCGTGCGGCAGGCGTACCGATGGCGGTGTCTACCGATCACAACCCGGGTACCTCGCCTGTACTCAGCCTGCTGCTGATGGTCAACATGGCCTGCACGCTGTTCCGCCTGACTGTGCCCGAGGCGCTGGCAGGCGTGACCCGGCACGCAGCGCGTGCGCTTGGTCTGCAGGACACGCACGGCGCGTTGGCCATTGGCCGCCCTGCCAACTTCGTGCTGTGGCAGCTACGCGAGAGCGCCGAGCTTGCCTACTGGTTCGGCCAGCAGCCCGCGCGCACCATCGTGCGCCAAGGGCGTATCGCCTCCGGGCTTCAACGCTGAAGTGCAAAGCCATGCCATTGCCTGAGTCCCGGTACGCCCTCTTTGCCGCCGATGCCCTGCTGCCCAGCGGCTGGGCGCGCAATGTTCTGCTCGCATTGAATGCCGACGGCGTGCTGTCCGCTGTCACGCCCGACAGCACGCCGGCCGGCGACATGTCGCGCGCCGCCGGACCCGTGCTACCCGGCATGCCCAACCTGCATTCACATGCATTCCAGCGTGCCTTCGGCGGCCTGACCGAGTTTCGCGGCGCTGCGCAGGACAGCTTCTGGAGTTGGCGCACGCTGATGTACCGCTTCGCCGCGACGATTTCGCCCGAACAAGTCGAGGCGATCGCCACCTGGCTCTACATCGAGATGCTCGAAGCCGGCTACACCTCGGTGTGCGAGTTCCACTACCTGCACCACGACCTCGACG
>DASXLF010000235.1:0-13299 GCA_036496405.1 Steroidobacteraceae bacterium
ATTCCGACTTCGAGCCGTCGCACCACTGCACGCGCTCGGGTGTAGTTAGTTCGCGTACGTCCTGCACCCATTGCGCGACATTTTTCGAGACTTCCGCGAGGGATGCGAGGGTGTGGGGCGCTGTCGCCATGACGTAACCTCAGATCTAGTGTTCGGCACTGCTTAACTGGTGAATTATACCGGCGCCGTTGCCGTCACGGTGTGTTTGCGCCCACGCATTTGGTTGCATAATCCTCATATGGTTGCATTTTCCGCGATCTTCGGCACACAGGGGCCCCTCGCCCGGGCACTCGAGGGCTTTCGCCCACGGCCGGCGCAACAACAGATGGCCACACGCATCGACGCGGCGCTCGAGATGCGCGAATGGCTGCTGGTCGAGGCCGGCACTGGCACTGGCAAAACCTTTGCCTACCTGGTGCCGGCGCTGTTGTCCGGGCTGCGAGTGCTCATATCCACCGGCACCCGCACGCTGCAGGATCAGCTCTATCATCGCGATCTGCCGATGCTGGCGGCGGCTTTGGGCAGGCCTGCACGGGTCGCGCTGCTCAAGGGACGAACTAATTATCTGTGTCGTGCGCGACTCGACAACATCGGACGACAGGGCGATGTGTTGTCGGGACGCGCTGACCCGTTGCTGGCGCGGATTACCGAATGGTCGCAGGCCACGCGCACCGGCGACCTGGCCGAAGTGCCGGAACTGGCCGATGCCCATCCCTTGCGGCCACAGATCAGTTCCACGCGCGAGAACTGTGGCGGCGCGCGTTGTCCGGAATATTCACGCTGCCACGTGCTGGAAGCGCGCCGTGCCGCCCTGGAAGCGGACATCGTGGTGGTCAATCACCATCTGCTGCTGGCGGACCTGGCTCTCAAGGAGGACGGCTTCGGCGACCTGTTGCCGAGCGTCGATGCGGTGATACTCGATGAAGCCCACCAGCTGCCCGACCTGGTCAGCGAATTCTTTGGCATCAGTCTCGCCAGCCGCCAGCTTGAACTGCTGATTGCGGACCTTCGGCTCGAGCTTAGCCTGCCGGCGAGCGACGCGCGCTCGCCGCTGATGCTGCCGCTCGAGCGCGCACTGGCCGACTGTCACGCCGCGCTGGGACGCGAGGAGCGCCACCTGGCGTGGCGGGAACTGGCGCCGCCGGCACAGGAGTGTTTCGCGGACCTGGCGGCGGCGCTGGCCGATTGCGGCGCACAGTTACGGGCTCTGCAAGCGAGCGCCGGCATCGAACAATGCGCGGCGCGGGTGGAGCTGCTGTGCGCGGCCCTGGCGCAATTGCTTGATGATGCCGATGATCCGGATTCGCCGGCTGGCGCACGTACCGTCTCGACCCACGCACGCGGTTTCCTGCTGCGATTGCTGCCCTACGATGTGTCGGGGCGCTTCAGTGCCTTGCTCACCGCTCACCATGGGGCCTGGATCTTCACCTCCGCCACGCTCGCGGTGGGTGAGGACTTCACGCACTTCTCCAGCCGTCTGGGATTGCACGCGGCGGCGACGCTGCGGTTCGAAAGTCCATTCGACTACCAGCACCAGGCATTGCTGTACCTGCCACGCGGCTTGCCGCAACCCGCCGATGCCGGCTTCACCGCTGCGGTGATCGCAACCGCGCGGCCACTGCTCGAAGCTGCGGGGGGCGGCGCCTTCCTGTTATTCACCAGCCACCGCGCATTGCGCGCGGCGGCGACGCTGCTCGAACGCCATCTGCCTGAGCATTGGCCGCTGCTGGTGCAGGGGCGTGCACCACGTGAGCAGTTGCTGCGTCGATTTCGCGCCAGCGGGAGGGCGGTGCTGCTCGGCACCGCGAGTTTCTGGGAGGGCGTTGACGTGCAGGGTCCGGCATTGCGACTGGTGCTCATCGACCGTCTGCCCTTCGCCTCCCCCGAGGACCCGGTGGTGCGCGCGCGCATCGAGCATCTGCAATCGCAGGGCGTCAGCGCCTTCAAGGAGTACCAATTGCCCGAGGCCGTGCTGGCCCTCAAGCAGGGTGTTGGGCGGCTGATTCGCAGTGAAGAGGATCGCGGTGTGGTGGTGGTGTGCGATCCGCGCCTGAGCGAGCGCAGTTATGGCCGGATATTTCGCGCCAGCCTGCCGCCCATGGAGATGGTGCGCGAACAGGAGCCGGTATTGCGGTTACTGCGCGAACTGGGCAGCGCGCACGCGTGCGATGAGCCGCGTCCCCTGTCAGCGTGAAGATACTGGCGCTCGATACGGCCACCGATCTGTGCTCGGCGGCGCTGTGGATTGACGGCGAATGTCTGACTCGCGAATACGCCCGGCCGCGGGGCTCGGGCGAGCTGCTACTCGATATGGTCGCGCAGCTGCTGGCGCAGGCGGGAGTTGTGTTGGCTGGCCTCGACATGATCGCTGTCGGGCGCGGCCCCGGGGCCTTTACCGGAGTGCGTCTTGCGGTTGCGGTGGCACAGGGATTGGGTTTCGCCGCCGGTATACCGCTGCTGCCGGTGTCGGACCTGCGGGCGCTGGCGCAACGAGCTTTGACACAGCCGGCGGCCCCCGCGCGCGCGTTGGTCTGCCAGGATGCGCGCATGGGCGAGGTCTATTGGGGATGCTTCGAGCTGGGCCATGGGGCACAAGCGGTGGGACCGGAGGCGGTGGCGGCGCCGGCGGCGGTGCGGCTGCCGCCGATCTGGGTGGGGCAGACGGTGTGCGGGGCCGGATCGGGGTTTGAGGCTTATGTGACATTGCCGCCCCTGGCAGCGGGCGAGATCACAGCGGTCTGGGGACAGTTGCGTCCGCGCGCCTTGGAGGTGGCCGAGCTGGCCGCCCTGGACGGTGTGGGCCAGGCCGTCCCACCCGAGCAGGCGCAGCCGGTTTACCTGCGCGATGAAGTGGCAGCGTTGCCTTCATGAAACTGACAAAATCGGGGAGTGCGTCATGCAACTGCAACAAATGCCCTCTACAGTACGCGCACGCGGTTGCAACAATATGACTTCCAAGCAGATTTTGATCGTTGAGGACGAGCGGCCGATCCGCGAGATGATCGCGTTCGGGCTCAAGCGTGCAGGCTTCGAGGTACGCGAGGCCGAGGATTCCCGCTCCGCGCGTGCCGCATTGGCCGATCGCCGGCCGGATCTGATACTGATCGACTGGATGCTTCCGGACACCAGCGGTCTGGAGCTCACTCGATCGCTCAAGCGCGAGCGCGATACCCGCGATCTGCCCGTCATCATGCTCACGGCCCGGGCCGAGGAGGGCGACAAGGTCGCCGGCCTGGATGGCGGCGCCGATGACTACATGACCAAGCCGTTTTCCCCACGCGAGCTGGTGGCCCGGGTGAATGCCGTGTTGCGCCGCAGCGGCGGCGCCGATGAAAGCGAGCGGGTGCAATTCGACCAACTGAGCCTCGACCGCGCCGGCCATCGCGTCATGGTGGGCGAGCGCACCGTGCCGCTGGGCCCCACCGAGTACCGGCTGCTGGAGTTCTTCATGACTCATCCGGAGCGTGTATACAGCCGCGAGCAACTGCTCGATCGAGTATGGGGCGGAAACGTGTACGTCGAGGAGCGCACGATCGATGTACATGTGCGGCGTCTGCGCAAGGCGCTGGAGGATTTTCGTTACGATCGCCTGGTGCAAACCGTGCGCGGCTCGGGTTACCGGTTCTCGGCGCGCGCGGAAGGCTGAGCCTGACACGGCGTCCCTGCGCGGATGAACTCCTCGGGCTGGCTGTTCCTGGGCGCGCGACTGCTGCTGGTGATCGCGCTCGGGCTGGGTGCGGGCGCGCTGCTCGGTGCGGTGTGGTCGGGTCTGGCCGTGGCGTTGCTCATCTATCTGTGCGTGCTGCTGGCTGACCTGTCGCGGGTGCTGCGCTGGCTGCGGCGCGATGAGCCGGAGCTGGCCCCGGAAATCGCCGGTCCATGGGGCGATCTGGTGGCGATGATCGTGCGGCTTTATCGGCGCAAGCAATTTCACAAGCAGCGTCTGCTGCGCTTGCTGCGGGAATTGCGCCGCTCCACCGCGGCCATGCCCGATGGCGTGGTGGTACTCAATCCGCAGGCCGAGATTCTCTGGTTCAACCGCACCGCGGCCCGGCTGTTGGGACTGCGCGGCAAGAGCGATATCGGCCTGCGCATCGAGAACCTGGTGCGCTCGCCGGAGTTCGTGCGCTACCTGCGTGGCGGCCAATATGCACTGCCCGTGATCCTGCGTTCGTCCGTCGGCGTGGAACAGTATCTGTCCGTGCAGATCGTGCCTTATGGGGCCGGCCAGTTGCTGGCGCTGGTGCGCGATGTCACCCACCAGGCGCGGCTGGAGGCGATGCGCAAGGACTTCGTCGCCAACGCCTCGCACGAGCTGCGTTCTCCCCTCACCGTGATCTCCGGCTACCTGGAGACCCTGACGCAGGATGCCAATATCGATCCGATCATCGCCGGGCCGTTGCAGGAAATGCGACGCCAATCGTCGCGCATGACCGGCATCGTCCAGGACCTGTTGGAGCTGTCGCGTCTGGAGTCTTCGGACCGCTCGGCGCCCGAGCAGCCCATCGACGTGGTCGCGCTCATGGCACAGCTGCGCCGCGACGTGCTGGCGCGGCCGGTGCACCCGGCGCAAGTACTGACCCAGGCCGAGTCGAGCCTCAAACTGCTGGGCGAGGACGAGATGATTCATTCGGCGTTCGCAAATCTGGTCGACAACGCCGCCAAGTACACCGCTCCCGAAGGCTCGCTGCAGATGCGCTGGTGGACTGACGATGAAGGCGGGCACTTCTCGGTCACCGATACCGGCATAGGCATCGCCGCGGACCATATCCCGCGGCTGACAGAGCGCTTCTACCGCGTCGATGGCGGGCGCAGCCGCGCTACCGGCGGCTCGGGACTGGGACTGGCGATCGTCAAGCACGTGCTGCAGCGGCACGGCGCGCAACTTTCGATCGAGAGTCAGGAAGGCCGCGGCAGCAATTTCACCTGCCATTTCCCGCGTGAACGGCTGGAGCGCGCGGCGTGATTTTTCGCCGCCGTGCGACCTGATTCGCGCGCAATCGCCGAGCCTTGCGTTATATTCAACACCATGGAAGCTGCTGATCTAACACACCACACCTCCAAGCGTTTCAACGAGGAACTCGAGCGCGTCCGCACCAAGGTGCTGGCCATGGGCGGCTTCGTCGAAGAGCAGCTCGGCCGCAGCCTGACCGCGCTCGTGGACGGGGACAGTGCGCTGGGCCGCGCCGTGGCGCAGGATGACTACAAGGTCAACGGCATGGAAGTGTCGATCGACGAGGAGTGCAGCCGCATCCTGGCAACGCGCGCGCCAGCGGCCGGGGACCTGCGCATGATCGTCGCCACCATCAAGACCATCACCGATCTCGAGCGCATCGGCGATGAATGCGAGAAGATCGGCCACATTGCTGCCCGACTGGCCACCATCGAGCGGCCCGCGAACCGATACCGCGAGGTCAAGCACCTGGGACGCACGGTGCAGATTCTCATGCACGACACCCTGGACGCATTCGCACGTCTGGATGTGGATATGGCGCTGAAGACCTGCCGGCAGGACCGGGTGGTGGACGAAGAATACGAGGCGATTCAGCGCCAGTGCATCACTTTCATGATGGAGGACCCGCGCACCATCCGGCGCGGCCTGGATGTTATGTGGGTGGTGCGCTCGCTCGAGCGCATCGGCGATCATGCCAAGAACATCTGCGAGTACGTGATCTACATGGTGCACGGCAAGGACGTCCGCCATACCTCGCTCGATCAGTTCGAACGCGAACTGGCCGAACGCGCGAGCCAGCCGCGTTGAGTCGCGCGCGCGCGCTCAACGCGCTCGGGTTGCTGCTGTGCCTGGGGCTGCTGGGTTACGCCTGGTATGCACAGACGTCCCTTGGGCTCGAGCCGTGTCCACTGTGCATCTTTCAACGGGTGGGTATCGCCATCTGCGGCCTGATATTCCTGCTCGCCACGCTGCACAACCCCGCTGCCACCGGCGCGCGTGTTTATGGCGTGCTGCTGCTGTTGGCGGCTCTGGCGACCATCAGCGTGGCGGCGCGACACCTGTGGATTCAGCATCTGCCCGAAGGGGCCGTGCCTTCCTGCGGCGCCTCGTTGAATTACATGCTGGAGATTTTCCCGATCACTGAAGTGATCCGCAAGGTACTCACCGGTTCCGGTGAATGCGCGCGCATCAATTGGCGATTCCTCGGCTTGTCCATGCCCGGGTGGGTGTTGCTGTGGGGGATCGCGCTGGGCGCTCTGGGCGCCCGCGCTAATCTCCGCGCGCGCCTCAAGTAAGCAGGTTTCGCAGCGATCCCAGGTACATGGCGTGCAAGGTATCGATGTCGTCGATACGCACCGATTCATTGACCTTGTGGATGCTGGCGTTGATCACACCGAGTTCGACCACCTGCGCACCCATGGGGGCGATGAAGCGCCCATCGGAAGTACCGCCCCCGGTCGAGAGTACCGGCGGCGCGCCGGTGATAGCCCGCACCGCCGCGCTGACCGCGCTCGATAGCGGTCCCGGAGGGGTGTAGAACGGCTCGCCCGACACATACCATTCCAGCGTGTAGCGTACGCCGTGACGCGTCAGTATTTCTTCTACCGTGCGCTTGAGTCCATCGAGCGTCTGCACCGGCGAGTAGCGCAGATTGAAACGCGCCTTGAGTTCCCCCGGAATGACATTGGGCGCGCCGGTGCCGGCAGTCAGGTTGGACACCTGGAAACTGGTGGGCTGGAAATGTTCATTGCCCTGGTCCCAGATGTGCCGCGACAGTTCCGCCAGTGCCGGGGCGAAGCTGTGAACCGGATTCTCGGCCAGTTGCGGATAGGCGATGTGTCCCTGCACGCCGTGCACGGTCAGGCGCCCGGACAGTGAGCCACGGCGGCCTATCTTGATGGTATCGCCGATGCTTTGTTCGCTCGAGGGTTCGCCGACGATGCACCAGTCGATGCGCTCGCCGCGCTCGCGCAGCGTCTCGACCACGCGCTTGGTGCCATCGACCGATGGGCCCTCCTCGTCGCTGGTGATCAGGAAAGTGACTGCGCCCTGATGATCGGGGTGCGCCGCGACGAATTCCTCGCTGGCCGTCACCATGGCCGCCAGCCCGCTCTTCATGTCCGCCGCGCCGCGCCCGTAGAGCAGGCCGTCGCGAATGCTCGGTTTGAACGGGTCCGAGCGCCACTCTTCCAACGGACCGGTGGGCACCACGTCGGTATGTCCGGCAAAGCACAGCACCGGGCCGTCACGGCCGTGCCGCGCCCAGAAGTTGTCGACGCTGCCGTAGCGCCATTTCTCCACCACGAAGCCCGCGCGCGCCAGCCGATCGGCCAGCAAGTCCTGGCAGCCCTCGTCGGCCGGGGTGACCGAGGCGCGTGCGATCAGTTCCTGGGTCAATTCCAGCGTATCGGACATCGATTCCTCATCGGCAGGGGCTGACATGAATCTGTCATGGCGGACCGTATACCATGGACGCATGAGCACGGAAGGCCTTGGCCACCATATTTCCAGCCGCTTCAATGAGGACCTCGAGCGCCTGCGCAGCAGCGTGCTGGAGATGGGCGGCCTGGTCGAGCGGCAATTGACCCAGGCGGTGGGCGGCATCACCGAGCCGGATGCGCGCGTGATCGTGCGCGTGGCGCAGGAGGAGCTGCGGGTGAATCAGCTCGAGCGCTCCATCGATGAGGACTGCAGTCGTATCCTGGCCACCCGCAGCCCGACGGCCTCCGACCTGCGGCTGATCATCACCATCCTCAAGACCATTACCGATCTGGAACGCATCGGCGACGAAGGCGAGAAGATTGCCGCCATCGCCGCCCGACTGGCCATGCGTGAGCGGCCCAACAGCCGTTACCGCGAGCTGCGCAACCTCGGCGAACTGGTCATCGAAATGGTGCATGACACGCTCGATGCCTTTGCCCGCCTCGACACCGAACTGGCGCTGGCGGTGGTGCGGCGCGACCGTACCGTCGATGAGGAATACGAGGCCATACATCGGCAGAGCATTACCTTCATGATGGAGGATCCGCGCTCGATTCGTCGTGCGCTGGACGTCATGTGGGTGGTGCGCTCGCTCGAGCGCATCGGTGATCATGCCAAAAACGTGTGCGAATACCTGATCTACCTGGTGCACGGCAAGGATGTGCGCCACACCCGCATCGAGGAGATAGAAAAGGAGCTGCATGCCTCCAAGGGCTGAAGGCGCGGCGGGCCTTCTGGTACTGTAGGCGGGTTGAATTCATGGAGACATCGGCAAAAAGCATGGCTTCGGGCTCTAAAATATCCGGCTTCCCGCCTGCCACCGACATCGACACCGGCGTCATTCCGATCCGCGCCAGCGGCCGGGGCATGATGCATCTTAACGTCGATGAAAGTCGGCGTACGGCCGCGCTCAAGGCGCCGATCAAGGCTCGCGCCGAAGGCCTGGGTTTTTATTATGGCGAATTCAAGGCGCTCAAGGATCTGAACATCGAGATACGCGAGAAGCAGGTGACCGCGCTCATTGGCCCATCGGGCTGCGGCAAGAGCACCTTTCTGCGCTGCTTCAACCGCATGCACGATCTCACTCCGGGCTCACGCTACGAGGGCCGGATCATGCTGCTGCCGGAGGAGATGAACCTCGTGGCGCAGGAGGTCGATCCGATCGAAGTGCGCATGCGCATCGGCATGGTGTTTCAGAAACCCAATCCATTTCCCAAGTCGATCTACGAGAATGTGGCCTACGGGCTGCGCATCCGCGGCGTGCGCTCGCAACTGCGCATTCAGGAAGAGGTGGAGAAGGCGTTGCGCGGTGCGGCGCTGTGGGATGAGGTCAAGGACCGGCTGTCGAACTCGGCACTGTCCTTGTCGGGTGGCCAGCAGCAACGTTTGTGCATCGCGCGCGCGCTCGCCACCAGTCCAGAGATGCTGCTGTTCGATGAACCGACATCGGCGCTGGATCCAATCGCCACTGCGCGTATCGAGGAGCTGATCGCCGCCTTGCGAGAGCAGGTTACGGTGCTGGTGGTCACCCACAACATGCAGCAGGCGGCGCGCGTTTCCGATTACACCGCGTTCATGTACCTGGGCGAGATCATCGAGTTCGACGAGACCTCGCGCATCTTCACCAACCCGGGACGCAAGGCCACGGAAGACTACATCACCGGCCGCTACGGCTGAGGCTCGGCCTCGCGCAGCAGTTCGTTCAGGGAAGTCTTGGCGCGTGTCTGGGCATCGACGCGCTTGACGATCACCGCGCAGTACAGGCTGTGGCTGCCGTCGTGGCTTGGCAGCGATCCGGAAACCACCACCGAGCCGGCCGGCACCTCACCCTGCAGAATGGTGCGATTGGCGCGGTCGTAGATGCGCGTGCTCTGGCCGATGAACACGCCCATCGAAATCACCGAACCGGAACGCACCACCACGCCCTCGACGATTTCCGAACGCGCGCCGATGAAGCAGTCGTCCTCGATGATGGTGGGTCCGGCCTGCAGCGGCTCCAGCACCCCGCCGATACCCACGCCACCGGAAAGATGCACGTTGCGCCCGATCTGCGCGCACGAGCCCACGGTAGCCCAGGTGTCGACCATGGTGCCGGCACCGACGTGCGCACCGATGTTGATGTAGCACGGCATCAACACCGCGTTGGGCGCCACATAGGCACCATGCCGCACCAGCGCATGTGGCACCACGCGCACGCCCTGCTGCTCGAACCGGTGCGCGTCCTGGTGCGCGTATTTGAGCGGTACCCGGTCGTAAAAGCGGGTATAGCCGGCGTCGATCACCGCGTTGTCGTGCGTGCGAAAAAACAGTAGTACGGCTTTTTTGAGCCAGGTGTGCACCTGCCAGTGTCCATCGACGGGCTCGGCGACCCGGCAGCTGCCGCGATCGAGCGCATCGACCGCCGTCTCAATGGCTTCCCGGGTGCGGGGATCGACGTTAGCGCTCGACAATTCATGACGTCGCTCGTACGCGGCTTCGATCACCGACTGCAATTCTGGGGTGCTCATGTGGTCGACGGCTTCCTGTGACGGGTGGCGTGCGCGGCGCCGGTCAGAGTATTCTGACGTCTGCGCCGGCCGTCTGACTACAGCCATGCCCGGCGGTCCTATAGTCCCGCTTGCCGGCCCTTGGCTAGGTTTGATGCATGCACACTCTTTCTGCGACCCAGCAACCGGCGGCGCCGCAGATGCGCAGCGGCCTGGCCGGGCATGCACTGTATCTGGACATCGACGGCACCATTCTTGATCTAGCACCGAGCCCGGAGGTGGTCGAGGTGCCGGTATGGCTGGTGCCGCTGCTGCGACGCCTGTCGCTCAAGCTCGATGGTGCGGTGGCCTTCGTCAGCGGACGTCAGGTCGCCGCTATCGATGCTCTGTTCGCGCCGCTGCAGCTGCCGGCCGTCGGCGTGCACGGCGGCGAGATCCGCCTCAGTGGCGCCAGCGTGGTGGTGGATGAGGCGCTGGCGGCGGAATTGCAGTCGGTGCTGCCGTTGGCCAACGATGCCGTCGCCCGTATCCCCGGCGCCTGGTTGGAGAACAAAGGATGCGCCGTGGCGCTGCACTACCGCAGCGTACCGGAGCGCGGCCGCGAAGTGCTCAAGGTCGCGGAATTGGTCGTCGCCACTCTGGGCCCCGCGTTCGCGGTGCTGGTCGGAAAATGCGTGGTGGAGATCCGCCCGCGTCATCTCACCAAGGGAATGGGCATTCGACGCCTGATGGAGCGCGAGCCGTTCCGCGGGCGCAATCCGATCTTCGCCGGTGACGATGTGACCGACGAGGATGCCTTCGAGGTGGTCAACCAGCTGGGCGGCATCAGTGTGCGTGTCGGCGAAGTCGCCGCCAGTGCCGCGACCTACCGCCTGGCGGATCCCGATGAACTGCGGCGCTGGTTGCTTGAAATCGCATGAGACTTCCGCCGGCGCCGCACCGCTCGCGCTGAAGCGGGCGGACGGCAATGCCCCGGGCGGCGCCGAGGCGACGCTTGAATTGGGTGTGATCGGCAATTGCCAGGTGGCCTCGCTGATCGACCGCCACGGCACCCACGTGTGGAGCGGCATGCCGCGGCTGGATGGCGATCCGGTGTTCTGCCATCTGCTGGCCGGAACCAACGCGCCGGCGGGCGAGGCGCGCTGGCAGGTGGAATTGCTCGATCACGTGTCCTCCGCTCAGGTCTATGAGCGCAACACCGCCATACTCGAGACCACATTGTCCGCAGCCGACGGGGCGGTGCTCAAGATCATCGACTTTTGCCCACGTTTTCCCCAGCACGGGCGCAGTTACCGTCCCGCCATGCTGGTGCGTATCCTGCAGCGCGTCGCCGGTCGGCCGCGATTACGCATGGCCCTGTGCCCGGCGGAGAATTATGGCGAGCGTGCCCGCCGGGTGGTTCCCGGCTCGCACCACATCCGCTACCTGGGGCGCGATTTTGATCTGCGTCTGACCACCGATGCCAGCATTGCGGCGATCCAGGAACTGCGCGTGTTCGTGCTCGAGGATTCGCTGTGCTTCATCCTCGGACCGGATGAGACCGTGCGCGAGTCGGTGCCCATGCTGGCCCAGCGCCTGCTGCAATCCACCCGCGAGTACTGGAACGACTGGGTGCGCACGCTGGCCATTCCCTACGAGTGGCAGGAGGCGGTGATTCGCGCTGCCATCACGCTCAAGATGTGCAGCTACGAGGATACCGGCGCCATCATCGCCGCGATCACCACCTCGATACCGGAAAGCGCCAACAGTGGACGCAACTGGGACTATCGCTTCTGCTGGATCCGCGATTCCTATTTCACCATTCAGGCGCTCAATCGCCTGGGCGCCACGCGCACCATGGAGGGCTATATCCGCTTCGTGCAGGAGCTGACCGCCTCGCCGCCACTGCGCTTGCAGCCGTGCTATGCCATCGACGGTGACGTGCGCCTGGAGGAAACGGTGGTGCGCCACTTGCCCGGTTATCGCGATATGGGTCCGGTACGCATCGGTAATGCCGCCTATTCGCAAGTACAGCTGGATATGTACGGAGCGGCGATCCTGGCCGCGGCCCAGACTTTCTTTGACGAGCGGCTGATGCGACCGGGAACCAAGGCGCTATTCCATGCCTTGGAGCCCTTGGGTGAGAAATCGGTGGCCGTGTTTGGCCAGCCCGATGCCGGTATCTGGGAATATCGCGGCCACACCGCGGTGCATACGTTTTCTGCGGCCATGTGCTGGGCCGCCGCCGACCGCCTCGCGCGCATCGCTGTGCGCCTGGGACTAGCCGATCGTGAACGCTATTGGCGCGATCACGCCAACGATATGGCACAGCGCATTCGCGCTGCGGCTTGGTCTCCGGGCCTGAACAGCTTCACCTCGACTTTTGACGGCGACAGTGTCGACGCGAGCTTGCTGCTGCTGGCCGAAATCGGGCTGGTCGAGTGGAAGGATCCGATGTTCGTCGGCACCGTGAAACGCATCGGCGACACACTGCGCCGCGGACCGTTCCTGGCGCGTTACGTCACCCCCGATGATTTCGGCGTACCGGAGGTGGCCTTCAGCGTCTGCACTTTCTGGTACATCAGCGCCTTGTGGGGCACGGGCTCGCAGCAGCAGGCGCGCGAGTTGTTCGAGGAGATGCTCCGGCGCCGCAATAGCCTGGGCCTGTTATCCGAGGATCTGGCCCCGCAGAGCGGCGAATTGTGGGGCAACTACCCGCAGACCTACAGCATGGTCGGCATCGTCAATTGCGCCACGCGGTTGTCGCGCTTGTGGGAGGACGCAATGTGAGCCGGCTGGTCGTGGTGTCCAACCGCCTCACCATTCCCGGCCACTCGACCTCTCCCGGAGGGCTGGCAGTGGGCGTGCTTGCGGCGCTGCGCCAGTCGGGCGGCGTGTGGCTTGGCTGGAGCGGCACCACCAGCGAGACGCCGGCCGAGGAGCCCGAAAGTATCGAAAAAGACGGCATCCGCTACGTCACGATCGACCTGCCGCGAGAGCCATTCGAGCTCTACTACAACGGGTTCTGCAATTCGACGCTCTGGCCGCTGCATCATTACTTCCAGGGTGCGTTCCGCTACGACGCGCGCGAGTTCGGTGCTTACATGGCCATCAACCGGCTGTTCGCCGCCGCCGTGCTGCGCGAGATTGCCGCCGACGATCTGGTCTGGATCCACGACTATCAGCTGATGCCGCTCGCCGCCCAGCTGCGGGCCCAGGGGGTGCAAAACCGCCTGGGATTCTTTCTGCATATCCCGTACCCCAACATCGCGCTGCTGCGTGTGTTGCCGGTGTATGCCGAGCTGGTGCGGGATCTGTGCCAATACGATCTGCTGGGATTTCAGACCGCCGAGGATCTCGAGGGCTTTCAGACGGCGGTGCACTCGGTGTTCCGCGATG
>DASXLF010000236.1:0-8932 GCA_036496405.1 Steroidobacteraceae bacterium
CACGCATCTGCGATACGAAGCTGCCGGTGCGCGCCTGCCAGCCCAGCAAGAGAAATGGGTGCTCGACCAGATTGCGTCCCACTCCTGGCAGATCGACTGTCGCGCTGACGCCGTGGCTGCGGAGTCCCCTCGCCGGCCCTATGCCCGACAGCATGAGCAAGGCTGGCGAGCCATAGGCTCCGCCACTGAGTATCACTTCGCGGTCGGCGCGCGCCGAGCACAACTTGCCGTCCTTGAGATACTCCACGCCCACGGCTCGCGTTCCCTCCAGCAGCACGCGTGTCGCCTGCGCACGGCTAATGACACTTAGATTGCCGCGGTGCATGGCGGGCATCAGGTACAAACGGGCGACATTGCCACGCCGTCCGCCGCTGATGGTCATTTCGCTGCGCTGGGCACCTTCGTCCTGGGTGGTGGGGTAGCCCGCCGCAACCGCGGCCGCGCGAAGCTCCTCATACATCATGTTAGTCGGGGGTACGTGCACTTCCAGTGGTCCGGAGCCGCCGTGATATGGCCCCTCCCCCAGCCAACTGCGTTCCGAACGTTTGAAGTATGGCAATACGTCGGCATAGGCCCAACCGCCGAGGCCGGCTCGGGACCAATCATCGTAGTCGGCGCGATGTCCGCGCGCATATACCATGCCGTTGATCGCGGTTGAACCGCCCAGCGCCTTGCCGCGTGGAATCTCAACCCGCCGTCCGCCCAGATGCGGTTCTGGTTCGCTGACGAAGTTCCAGTTGAGATCGCGGCGCAAAACGTAGCGCGGAAACGCAATCGGCATGTCTTTGAACGCGCCGGTCGCGGGCCCACCTGCCTCGAGCAGTAGCACCCGGGCAGTGCTGTCCTCACTCAGTCGGTTGGCCAGCACGCAACCGGCCGAGCCGGCGCCGACGATCACGTAATCGTGCGACTCGATCGCCATCAAATTGCCATCAGGTGCGCGAGCCTGGATAGGCCACTTCGTCCGTCTGAATGATGGGCATCACCTTGGTGAATAGCGGTACTTCGTCGATGAGTTCCTTGGCACGCGCGGCCATGGCCGTCTCGTATGCCCCCCAATCGGCGATCCAGATGCTGATGACCGCCGTATACACGGGCGGTGTTCCATCCGGCGCCGGCTGACCGCGTCGCACTTCCAGCCGGTGCAGACTCTTGCCGAGAATATTTTCGATCAGCGGCACGTGACGACTGAGGTAGAACTGGTGATCGAAGCCGGCGTTATCCTTGGCCGGATAGAGCACGGTGATGCATTTCATTGTTGCGGCTCCCCAATTGGCCATTCAAAAGAGCTTGCGATAGATCAGGAACCCCGACTGCTCAGCCACTTGGTCGTACAGCCTCCTGGCGACAGTATTCGATTCCTGAGTCTGCCAGTAGACGCGCGGTGATCCGGCACTTTTGGCGTCCGCGTACACCGCTTCAATCAGCGCCCGGCCGATACCGCGGCCCCTCGCGGCTTCCGCGGTATACAGGTCCTGCAGGTAGCAGGTTGGATTCACCTGGATGGTGCTTCGATGATAAAGAAAGTGCGCCAGTCCAACTAATGCGCCCGCAGTTTCCGCGACCAGTGCATGCATGGGTTCGTAAGCGTCAAAGAACCGCGACCATGTCATCGCGGTGACCTCCCCCGGCAAAGCCGTGAGGCCTGAGCGGCCATAGAACGCGTTGTAGCCATCCCAGAGTATCCGCCAAGCTGGAAAATCCTGGTCGCGCACCGGGCGCACTTGAATACTTGCATTCATGGCCCCGATTTGTAGCAGATTTCAGTTGACGCCGCGCCGCTGCGATCAAACCATGCGCGGCATGCGAGGCGCATCAGTACTCCTGGCGTTTGCCGCGCTGGTCATACCGCACATCCTGCCGGCGGCGACCGAGTCGCAAGAGCAGGCGTGGGTGGCGACTGCCGGCGCGGCTCTGGACCCGCGCGCTCTCGATGCATTAGGGCGAATTGAGGGCGCCGAGCGCCGCCTGCTGGCCTTGCGCGCCTACCTTCGCGCCGGCGATTCATTGCCCGAGCGATGGAGCTGGTCGCAGGAACGCCTGTCGACCTATCTCACAACCCCTGAAGGCAAAGCTGCATCGGCAGACATCGATGCCGTGGCCGCGGCGTTTGCCGCCGCCAATCCGGGATTCACCCTGGCGGTCAATCGGCAACCACGCAGCCTGGGGGTGCAGATCGCGCATTGGAATCAGAACCCATCAGTGGCAAGAGTCGCGGCCGAGCTGGCGGCGGCCCTGTCGCAGCGGTTCAATGCATCTCCAGCGCCCGGCGTGGAAGAATTGCGGCGCGCCCTGATCGTCTGGAGGCCCAGCGTCGCCGCAGCCCTGGCGGCGCCCGGGCTGTCCGCCCACGGCCAGGGACGCGCATTTGATTTCCAAATTGAGCATCACGGGCAGGTAGTCGCGGGCACGGAGGTCGCATCGGCACGGCAGCGATGGGATGCGGCTGGCTGGACACAGAAATTGCATCAGGCCATGAGCGCCGCCGGGCCGCACTTCACCGGTCCGCTCGCTGCCCCGTATGAGCCCTGGCACTACGCTTATAGACCGGCGCCCTGACGCCAGGCGGCCTTCAGATTCCGGCGTACCATTCGTAGCCCCGATCTTCCCAGTAGCCGCCCTTGCCGCCAGCGATGTTCTCGAGCTGCGCTACCGCTTCGATGCGCATCAGGTATTTCGCCTGCTTGTAACCGAGCTGCCGCTCCACGCGCAGCCGCAGCGGTGCGCCGTTGGCGATGCTCAACGATTTGTCATTCAAGGAATAGGCCAGCAAAGTCTGGGGGTGGAAGGCATCGACCAGATCGATGCTTTCGTAGTATCCGCCGTCATTGGGTTCGAGCTCATCGGCACAGAATAGTGCGATAAAGCGTGCTTCGGGACGCAGTCCCACCCTGTTGAGAACACTCGCGAGAGGCACTCCGCTCCATTTACCGATTGCGCTCCAGCCTTCGACGCAATCGTGTCGAGTGATCTGCGTGCGCGATGGCATGGCGCGCAATTGTGCCAGCGACAGATCCACTGGTTGCGAAACCAGTCCACGCACCGACAGACGCCAGTCTTCGAAATTGCCGGCGCGCAGCCGATTGTACTGATCGGTATTCGGATTGCTGGTGCCATTGGATCGGAATACGTGCGACAGCTCGCTTTCCGGGAATTCGCGCGCCAAGGATTGTCCAACCAGCAGGCGCTGGGCACGATAGTTAAGATACTCCGCGCTTCCCAGGAACCGCAGGAACGTCGGCGACCGACTCAGTCGGTCACAGCCTCCCAACATCGCGCCACCGAACGCGGCGCAACCGCGCAGCAGCATCTGCCGCCGAGTCCAGACGAGTCGCATCACTTTGGCTTTCCCGATGGCACCACGTAGCGGCCGGTGATCATCGAGCGGATTTCGTTGAACGGACCTGCCAGCATCACCATCAGCAGATGCACCGCAATGAAGAGGACCACCAGCATAGCAGCGGTGAAGTGAATGGTACGGGCGCTTGCACGGCCACCAAACACGGTCACCAGCCACGGGCATGCGGCGTCGATCGCCGGTGACATGGTGAGCCCGGTCGCCAGTATCAATGGCGCCAGCACGAAGATCACGCCGAAGTACGCGAGTTTCTGCAGTACGTTGTAGCGCTTCGCCGCCTCTCCCGTTGGAAATCGCAACCGCAGGTGATTCCATACGTCCTGCAGGAGGTGTGAGGGCGCGACCTCGGACGGGGTCGGCAGCAAATCGCGACGCACATGGCCGCTGATGAAACTGAAGAGCAGGTAGGTGAGGCTGTTGATTACCAGCAGCCACGCAAAGAAGAAATGCCAGCGGCGTCCGGCAGACAGTGCCTGCCAGCTCGGGATGGTTGCCCAGGACGGAAAACCATGGGCGCCGATCGACAGCAACGGCTTGTCGGGGCTGGCGCCGAACTGGCCCCAGTAGAGATGCGGATCAGCGTTGAAGATCTGCAGGCCGCTCATCAGAACCAGGAATACGCACAGGGCGTTGACCCAGTGCAGCAGACGGGTCGCAAGGGCGTGGCGGCGAATGATCTCGGGTGGGGCCATAGGAGCGACCACGATAGTACCAAGAATTCGCCATCAACGACTGGCCGCTAGCGGCGCTGTTGCAGTGGGCCGCCGCAATGCGCATAAGATGCGCGAATGCCAAGAGCGATCCAATACGCGCTGATGTTGGCGCTTTGGCTATGTATGCCGGCGCACGCAGCTCCCGCGGATGTGCGCGGGCAGTTCACGGCGGCAATGCAGCGCGTGCGGCAGCATGTTGCCGATGTGCCGGATTCACCGGAATTGCGGGCCTATATCATCTACGACTATCTGGTTGCGGAACGGATGCGGCGCGACCTGCTACTCAAGCCCGGTGAGGAGCTCGATTCCGCGATTGACGCGTTTCTGCAGGCTCACGCCGGGCAGCCGGTGGCGCGCAATCTGCGGCACGACTGGCTGGCGAGCCTGGCACAGCGTGGCCGCTGGGTTTGGTTTCTGCCGCGCTCTACGGATCTTAATGATCCGACTTTGATCTGTGATCGGCTGGAGGGCCGGCTGGAGACCGGCGATACCCAGGGCCTCGCGGCGGACACCCTGGCGAGATGGGTTCTGCCGCAAAAGGCGCCACACGAATGTGAAGGCGCATTTGCCTGGTTGCGGCAACAGGGTCTACTGACTGCCACATTGGCGGAACAGCGCACCCGCGCAGCGCTTACGGCCGAGAATCCCAAACTGGCCCGCGAGTTTCTGACCGATGTTCCCACAGTACCGGCAGCGCCACTGCTACAGTGGACGCAACTGCTGGAATCGCCAAAATCGACGCTCGGCCTCTTGGCCAGCAACCCATCGCTGGCGATCGAACCGGATGCGCTGGAAGAGGGATTCAATCGTTTTGCGCGCGCCGATTGCAGTGGCGCACTGGCTGTGTTGCCGCAGTTGCTGGCGCGGCCGGACACGACACCGACGCTGCGGGGCCGCCTGCAGCACGATGCCGCGTTGGGCGCCGCCTATTGCCGCAATCCGGACGCCATGATCGCTCTGGCCGCTGTGCCAGCGGGCGCAGTGGATGATGACATCCGGGAATGGCGCGTCCGTGCGGCGCTCTGGGCTGGTAGCTATGGCAGTGCGTTGTCAGAAATTGAACAGATGCCGGCGGCGCTGGCGGCATTGCCCCGCTGGCGTTACTGGCGCGCTCGCGCAGTGGCAGCCACTCGCGGTGCACCAGCGGCCGCGCCTCTTTTTGCCGATATAGCGAGCTTGCGCGATTACTACGGCTATCTCGCTGCCGATCAGCTGCAAAGACCGTACTCGCTCAACGCTCAACCGACATTGGACGATGAGGTGGCGCAAGACGCACTCGCCGCCCGGCCCGGCTTAGTACGCGCGCACGCGCTATTCGACTGCGATATGGTCGACGAAGCTGGCCTGGAATGGACCACTGCGCTGAGCGATGCCGACCCGGCGCTGAAAGTGCAGGCGGCACGTCTGGCCGCGCGCTGGGGATGGTATGCGCAGTCTATTGCCTCGCTGGCGCAGGCCGGAGACTGGAACGACGTGCGGTTGAGATATCCGCGCCCGTATGCAGCGGCTGTGGCGCAGGCAAGCGCCCTTACCGGCCTGCCCGGCGATTGGATATACGCGGTGATTCGCCAGGAGAGCCTGTTTCGCAAGGATGCCGTGTCGCATGCCGATGCGCGCGGGCTCATGCAGATGCGGCCCGCAACCGCAACGGCACTGGCGCGCCGATGGCATCTGCCCGCGGCCGGGCCCGATACGCTGTTTGATCCGGCGGCGGCGGTGATGCTGGGCGCGGCGTATTTACGCGAGATGCTCGATCGCTACGCCGGCCACCTGGCCCCCGGTCTGGCCGCCTACAATGCCGGGGCGGTGCCGGTAGCGCGCTGGTTGCCGGCCCAACCCATGGATGCTGACGTCTGGATCGAGAACATTGCCTATGGGGAGACGCGAGACTATGTGCAACGCATCTTTGAACATATCGTGGCCTACGCTTGGGTGCGCGACGCTGAACCGCCCCGGCTGGCGGCCATGTTGCCTCTGGTAGAACCCTCACTGAGCGCGGCACAGGCGACTGCCCAAACGCCGCATTCGGGCTCCATTCCCAATTGACCTTGCGATCTGCTGCTGCTGCAACTTTTGCCCGTCAGCGGTGTTCTGGCCTTAAACGAACACATTTCAGTGCAAACGCCACTAACGGAGCCAGCCCGCTCAGCCGAGTTCACGACCTTCATGCGCGCCTACCAGGATATGGTCTTTACAACCGCGACTCGCTTGCTGGGCAATGACGCGCAGGCGGAGGATATTGCTCAGGAAGTATTTCTCAGGGCCTACGCGCACTTCGCACAGTTGCGCGCAAGTCCCACCTGCGGTGGCTGGCTCAAGACCGTGGCCACCAACCTGGCGCTCAATCACCTGCAGCGCTATCGACGGCGCCGGCGCTTGTTCTCCGAAATGAACTCGGAAGACGGCGCGCAGGACCCCGAGCCGCCCGCGCAGGAGTCACAGGTGACGCAACTGGAGACGCAGCAGCAACGGGCGATACTTGAGGATGCGATCCGCACCTTGCCCGCTGATCAGCGTGCAGCGCTGGTGCTGTACCATTTCGAAGAGTTCACGTACCAGGAAATCTCCAGCCGACTCGGGGTCACGTTGGCGAAAGTAAAAACCGACATCCGGCGCGCACGTCTGGCGTTGTTGCCGCTGTTGCAGCCGAGCGGCGATTGCTGATGAGCCAGGCTGATGACAACGACCGGAAGTTGGCGCACCTGGTTGATCGCGCTGTGCGTGGACTGCCAACGCGTATTGCGCCGCCGACACTGGAACTCAGGGTGCTAGGCGAGCTGGGGCGACACGTGGCGTTGCCATGGTGGCGCCAGAGTTTCAGCCACTGGCCGCGTTATGCGCGCACGCTGTTCTTTGCGGTCTGCGCTGCACTGAGCGGGATGGCATTCGTCGGTGGCGCCTGGATTGTTGCCGGTATTGGCACGGTGCAGGCGTGGCGCCAGACATCGGCGGTCGTTGCGGGGGCCTCCGCGCTGTTGATCTCGATGGTGCGGACGATTCCGACCGCATGGCTCTATGATGCCGCGGCGGTGACAGCGGTACTTTACGCGTTGCTGTTTGCACTTGGCGCCGCGGCATATCGAACACTTTGGGCCGATCTATGAGCACTTTTGTGAGGCGATCGACATTTTTCCTGGCTCTGGCCATGTGCTGCGCCATTGGTGGCGGCGCGCAGGCGCACGACCATGAATGGTCTGCAGATCGCGGCAATGCCGTAGTGAGCGTAGGTCACGATTCGTATTTGCCCGCTGGCGAGCGAGCACAGTCGGTGGTGGCAGTACTGGGATCCGCAAGCAGTGACGGCGATGCCGGAAACGTTGTGTCGGTACTCGGGAATACCCGGGTCACGGGTGCCGTGGATCAAAATGCCGTTTCAGTGCTCGGAAATACCTACGTCGACAGCAGCGTTAGCGGCAATGCGGTAGCCGTGCTGGGGAATGTAGTACTCGGCCCGGACGCGGACATCGGCGGCAATGTGGTGGCCATCGGCGGTACCGTGCAGCGGGATCCCTCCGCGCTCGTCCACGGTGAGTCGCGGATGGTGTTCGGCAATTACATCGGCTTTGATTGGTTGCATCCGTGGGTAAGGCACTGTCTGTTATTGGGGCGGCCATTGGCCTTGACTCCCGGGATAGGTTGGGCCTGGGCAATGGCGCTGGCATTTCTGGCGTTGTACTTGCTGTTCGCGCTGGCTTTTCGCAGCAGCGTCGTGCATTGCGCCCAGACACTGGAGTCCCATCCGGGACAATGCATAGTCGCGGCACTGCTGACGGTGCTTCTGTCGCCCATATTGCTGACGTTGCTGTGCATCACGGTGATCGGTATCGCCGCGGTGCCGTTCGTCCTGCTGGCGGTGTTTTGCGCCGGCCTCTTCGGCAAAGCCGTGATGCTCGCGTGGCTGGGTCGGCAGTGCCTGGGCAGGCACGAGACGGGAGCGTTGGGCCATCCGGCGCTCGCGGTATTGGTCGGCGGTGTAATTGTGATGGCGCTGTACCTGGTGCCGGTGCTGGGATTCCTGGTCTACAAGTTGCTCGGACTGATCGGGCTGGGCGTCGTGGTTTTCACACTGCTGCAGGCCGCACGAGCGCAACGTACACTCGCCGCTGCCACGCCGGCGGCGCCGGAGTCACCGCCGGAACCACCGCCACCGCCCGCCCCTGCGCCGCCCGCATCTCCCGTGATCAACGCCGCGCACCCACGCGCGGGCTTCTGGGTTCGAATGGTGGCGCTGCTGCTCGATGCGCTGTTGATCGGGATTGTGATGGGCCTATTGCACCACTTGTTCAACCTGGAGCTACTAGTCTTGGCCGCTTATGGCGCGGTCATGTGGAAGCTGCGCGGCTCGACGATCGGCGGCATCGTGTTCGACCTGCAGGTTGTGAGGCTGGATGGGCGCGACATCGATTGGGCTACCGCCATCGTACGTGCGCTCGCTTGTTTCCTGTCACTGGCTGTGGCCGGCCTGGGCTTCATCTGGATCGCCTTCGATCACAACAAGCAGGCATGGCACGACAAGATCGCCGGTACCGTGGTGGTACGGACAGCGAAGGGAATATCGCTAGTCTGAATCCCGCACGTGGCAATCAGGCCGGTGCATCAGGGACGCCAATGCTACACAGGCGTTGGGTATGGCCGGCGCCTCCTCGGTCAACAGACCCTGTGCCTGCGCGGCCGAAAGCTGCTTTCGCTCGGCACGCAGTAATGCCACCAGTCCCGAGACCTCGGCAGTCGCCAGGGAGCTGCCGGAGTAGAAATCGTAGTGCCCTTCGGGTGCCAGCGAGATCACGTCGCGACCGGGTGCGCGCACGATGCTGCTGTCGGTGTTGTCATTCTCGACCGCATCGACCGCTATGACCGCCGG
>DASXLF010000237.1:0-1609 GCA_036496405.1 Steroidobacteraceae bacterium
CGACACGGCGATCAGGTCGTCGCGCGGCACGAAGCGGTCGCCGAACAGGGTGCGGCACAGCGTCTCCATCGCGGCGGACTCACTTACCGGCAGCGCGGCGATATCAACCTTGTCGCGAATGTTGGAGACGCGGACTGCCGGCCCTGGCAAGCGGCGTCCTGTCGTGACAGTGGTGCCCCAGGCGGCGATTGGCAACCGCACGCCACTCGCAGCGAGGAGTCGTGCCAGGTACAACGCGCTGAATGACATATGCGAACTGATGATCACCGGCTGTCCTGGCCGAAGGTGCGCTGCCACAGCGTCCAACACCGCGCGATGGCCATAGCCTGGGACCGCCATCAACACCGCATCGGCATTGCGCACCGCCGCCGCACAATCCTCTGCGATGATCGGCTGGTAGCTGCCGGTGAGCTTGCCCTCTGCCTGCAGCGGGGCACCGTTAGCAAACGCCTGCGTGCCGCGACCGGATGGCGACCACAGCACCACTTCATGGTCGCGCTCGCACAACATTGCCGCGGCGCCGCACGCAATGCCACCGGCGCCGAGGATTGCAACGCGGCTCACGATGTAACTCCTGCATGCGGCGCGACCGGACCTTCGTTAAAGCGATCGGCGCGAAACGGTTCAAGCGGCAGCGGGCTTTTTCCATCCACGATCAGATCTGCCAATAGCGATCCGACAATCGGACTCAACTGAAAGCCGTGACCTGAATAACCGAACGCGTGCCAGAGACCGGCGGCCATCCTGCTGGGGCCGATGACCGGAATCTGATCGGGCATGAGCGCCTCCAATCCCGCCCAGCAACGCACGATCGTTGCGGTGCGCATGACGGGGAACAGGTCGAACACCGTGCGGGCGCTTTCGACCAGACGTTCTGCT
Organism: Steroidobacteraceae bacterium; assembly: GCA_036496405.1. Classification (GTDB taxonomy): domain Bacteria; phylum Pseudomonadota; class Gammaproteobacteria; order Steroidobacterales; family Steroidobacteraceae; genus FEN-1191. The sequence continues at coordinate 880 of DASXLF010000237.1, forward strand.
ACCGGATCGGCCGTTCCCGCGTCGAGATCGGGAATGCCCAGGATGCCTCCGCCGATGATCACCGTGCCGTTGTCCGCCTGCTTGAACGACAATTTACGTCCGGTGCCAACCACCACTGGATCGAGAAACTTTGGCACTCGCGCCGAGACCATCATCGATGCTGCAAAATTGCCGCGCGGCAGCACCTCGCCTACCATCTCGGCAACCTGCCAACCCCAGGCCCCACCACAATTCACCACCACATCGCTGGCGAACGAACCAGTCGACGTTTCGACTCGCCAACCCTCGCCAGTTTGCGTAAGGCCCAGCACACGCGTGCCTTCCTGAAAACGCACACCGTCACGCTGCGCCTTCAGGCGAAAAGCCTGACTGGTGCGGTAGGGATTGGCATAACCGTCGCGCCGCGAGATCAATCCGCCGATGCAATGCGGCGCCAGCGCGGGCGCTACGCGGCGCAGCTCTGTTCGATCCAGCAGTTCTTCATGCGTCCAGCCCAGCGCTTGCAGCTCCGCCTCACGCGCGACCAGGTCCGCCATATCAGTTTCGGTTTCGGCGACTGCTACCTGACCGACATCGCCGGTGAATTCGCACATCGTTGCAAGATCGGGGCCGAGGAATGCGTCGAGATTCAGCCAGCGGTCCATTGCCGCGACAGACAGCGGAATCTCCGCTGGATGGCGGCGCAATTGGCGAACACCGCCGGCATTCACACCGGACGCATGACGACCGA
>DASXLF010000238.1:0-1781 GCA_036496405.1 Steroidobacteraceae bacterium
CCGGCGGCCGGCCCGACACCGTGACGCCGAACACCACGTCGTCGCGGCCACTCAAACGTCCCAGCAGAATGCCCCAAGCCGCCTGCAGCACCGTGTTCAGCGTCACGCCATGCAGACGAGCCTGCTGGGTCAGCGCCGCCGTCAGCGTCTCGCTCAGCGCCAGCGAGGTCTGCTCGGACGCCACCGCCGCACGGCCCCGGTCGTGCGGCGCCAGACGGCTGGCTTCTTCCAGTCCGGCCAGGGCGTCCTGCCAGGCCGCAACCGCCGCGGCGCGGTCCTGCGCCGCAAGCCAGCCCAGATAATCCCGATAGGGTGTGACCCGCGGCAGCGCCGCGGCATCGGCATGGTGCGCATAGAGAGTGAACAGCTCCTGCACCAGGATCGGAACCGACCAGCCGTCGGTCAGCAAATGATGGCTGGACAGAACAACCCGGTGTTGCTCCACCGCAAGCCGGATCACCAAGCACCGCCAAAGCGGAGATGACGCCACGTCAAACCGCTGCGCGCGGTCCTCGCTCAGAAGCTCGGCAACGCGACGCTCGCGGTCCGCCGCCGACAACGAGGTCAGATCGATCTTGCGCCAGACCGGATCAGCGCCAGGCCGCACGATCTGCACCGGCCGGCCAAGCTCTTCATGCTCAAAGCCCGCGCGCAGGCTGGAATGCCGCTGCAACAGCGTGCGAACCGAAGCCTGGAGGACCTCCTCCTCAAGCACCCCGGTAAAGTCCAGCGCCAGCTGAACAGTGTAGACATCCGCCGCCTGCGCATCATAAAGCGCATGGAACAGCAGCCCCTCTTGCAGCGGCGTGAGCGGCAGCACCTCCTCAAGATCCGGGTACTTGCTCTCCAGCCGCTCCAGTTCAGCCTGCGAAAGCGCAACCAGCGGAACGTCAGACGGCGTCCGGCCGCTCGCTGCAAGCTCGGAAGGCGCCGGCCTTGCGACCGCCGCCAGGTGTTCCACGGTCTGATGCTGGAACACCTCGCGCGGCGTGATGACCAGACCCGCCTTGCGGGCCCGGCTGACCAGCTGGATCGAGACAATGCTGTCGCCGCCGAGCTCGAAGAAGTTGTCGTCGATGCCGACCCGCTCAACCCCCAGCAGCTCGGCAAACAGCGTGCACAGGATGTCCTCTTGCGGACTGCGCGGCGCCCGCCGAAGCCCGCTCGGGCTCAACTCCGGAGCAGGAAGCGCCTTGCGGTCGAGCTTGCCGTTCGGCGTCAACGGCAACTGCGGCAGAACAACAAACGCCGCAGGCACCATGTAGTCCGGAACAACGCGCTCCAGCGCCAAACGAAGAGCCGCAACCTCCAGCACCCGTTCCGCCGAAGCCACCACATACGCAACCAGCCGCTTGTTGCCAGGATGATCCTCGCGCGCAATCACCGCACACTGCGCAACGCCACCCTGGCGCAGCAGCGCCGCCTCAACCTCCCCAGGCTCAATCCGGAAACCACGGATCTTTACCTGCGCATCCGAACGCCCGACAAAGTCCAAAACCCCATCCGAACGCCACCGCGCCAAATCCCCGGTCCGGTACATCCGGCTGCCTGCATCACCATACGGGTCGCAGACAAACCGCTCCGCCGTCAGACCCGCACGACCCAGATAGCCCCGCGCAACTCCGGCCCCAGAGATGTAAAGCTCGCCGCAGACCCCAGCCGGTACAGGCTCAAGCCCACCGTCCAAGACGTAAATGCGCGTGTTCCAAATCGGCCGCCCGATCGGGATGGTTGCGTTAGCCGAATCCGCCGCTTCCAATTCGTAAATGCTGCAGCCAACG
>DASXLF010000239.1:0-3388 GCA_036496405.1 Steroidobacteraceae bacterium
CCTTGAGGTCGCGCTGGAACATCGCCACATAGCCGCCGAGCAGCAGCGTGATCGCGCCGGCGCCGCTCACCATCCAGAACCATTGCTCCGTGCCGGAAAGCACGGGCCACAGGCGTGCCATGAGGAACACGCCGAGCTTCACCATCGTGGCCGAATGCAGATATGCCGAAACGGGCGTGGGTGCTGCCATCGCGCGCGGCAGCCAGAAATGAAAGGGAAACTGCGCGCTCTTGGTGAAGGCGCCAAGCAGCACCAGCACGAGTGCGATGGGATAGAGCCGGTCCGCGCGGATCTGGTCACCAGCGGCCAGCACTGCGTCGAGTTCATAGCTGCCGACGATCCGCCCCAACAGCAGCACGCCACCCAACAGGCAAAGTCCGCCTGCACCGGTGACGGTGAGCGCCATGCTCGCGCCGCGCCGCGCATCGCGCCGATGGTGCCAGTAGCCGATCAGCAGGAACGAGAAGAGGCTGGTGAGTTCCCAGAACAACACCATCTGGATGAGGTTGCCCGAAAGGACCACGCCCATCATCGATCCCATGAACGCGAGGAAGAACGAGAAGAAGCGCGGCACCGGATCGGACGACGACATGTAGTAGCGCGCATAGAGCACCACCAGCGTGCCGATGCCCAGCACGAGCATGCAGAACAGCCACGCGAAGCCGTCCAACCGGAACACGAGGTTCAGGCCGAGTGCCGGTAGCCACTCGATCTGTTGCCGGATCACATGGCCGCTGGCGACTGTCGGGAAGAACCAGGCTGCCTGGATTGCACATCCCAGCGCAACGAGGCCGGCCAGCGTCGATTCCCGGTTGCGCGCATTCGACGGCAGCAGGGCCGCGACGACGCTGGCGACAAAAGGGAGAGCGATGAGAAAGACAAGGGGCATTGCGATCAATTCTATCGATCGACCCCTGAGCGATCGCTTGCATGGCGACCGAGGTGAGCGTAGCGTTGAAAAGTGTCGCGAAGCATAAATTCAAAGGACCGACCCATCGCCTGGCTTTACAGCGATGACAAATGAAAAAAGGCCGCCTGAGGGCGGCCCGCGCTGCGATGCGTCAATGACGCTCTACGCGCTTACTTCTTGGCTGGTTCTTTCGCGGCTGCGGTATCGGTCTTCTTCGGCTCGTCCTTCACCGCGTGTTCGGCAGCATGGGGAAAGGCTTGACCGTTGATCGTGAGGCCATCGGCCGACAGCTTGGCAGCCGACTTTTCCTTCACGCCCTTGACCCGGCTCATGAAGTCGGGCCAGTCCTTGAACTCGCCCTGCTTGCGCTCGTCGAGGATGCGCTTGGAAAGCGCAGGGCCCACGCCCTTCAATCCATCGAGGTCCGCTTCTGTTGCCTTGTTGGCATCGACTGCAGCCCAAGAGGCGACCGCGAACAGCATGGCCGTGGCGGCCAAGATTTTCTTCAACATTTAAAACTCCCTGACATTGTTTTATGAGAAACGCCTTTGGCGCCCCGCCGCATGCCGAATGCGTGCGGCGCAGCGATGATAGCGGCAGTCTGCGCCGATCTGAACTTCAGAGCTCTTCGACGCGGCGAGGCGGGTAGCTGTCCCACGCCTGGCAGCCCGGGCAGTGCCAGAAGTACTGGTGCGCCTCAAAGCCGCATGCCGCGCATCTGTAGCGCATGAGCGGTCGCGTGGCTTGGTCGAGGGAGCGCTGCACCTGCGGATGGAACTGCTCGTGTTCGAAGCGCTCGCCGGCGAGCCAGCGCGATGCGGCCACCAGGGATGGGTGGTGCGCCAGGTGGGCGATATAGCCGTCGCGTGGCTCCAGCGTCGCGACGTCGTTGGATCGCGCATCGTCAGGCAAGGCGGGCGCGCCGCCCAGGGCGATGATCGCTTCGAGTACGTCGATCGACGGTGAGGCGACATAGCGGCGCTGAAGCAAGGCCAGCGCCTCGCCGGAGCGCTGGGATGCAACCGCTGCTTGTTGGAGCATCGCGGCATAGAGGGGCAGCGCCAACGGAGCGCTTTCGCTGAGGGCCTTGAGCGTGTCGAAGGCCGCGGCGGAGTCGCCATTGCGCAGTTGCAGGGTTGCGGTGTCGATGGCGGGGCGAGGGGCTTGGGGGGCCAGCGCCACTGCCTGGCGCAGCAGTTGCGACGCCCCGTCGAGATCGCCGGCCGCGACGCGCTCGGCGGCCTGTTCGCACAGGTGATGGGCGCGCCGCGTGCTGTAGCTGGCCTGATCGGATTCGTCGAGCTTCTGCGCCACGGCCGCAGCTTGGGCCCATTCGCGCGAGCGCTCGTAGATGGCGAGCAGCGACAGCCGCGCCTCGTTCTCGTAGCGTGTGCCTTCGAGCTTCTGGAGTGCCGCTTCTGCGCGATCAAGCAATCCGGCGCGAAGGAAGTCCTGTGCCAGCGCATGTTGCGCGCGGTCGCGGTCTGCTCGGCTCAGGTCACCACGGCCGAGCAGGTGCTCGTGCACGCGCACGGCGCGCTGGTATTCACCGCGCCGGCGGAACAGGTTGCCGAGCGCGAAGTGCAACTCCTGGGTGTCGGGATCGTTCTGGACCGCCTCGATGAATGCATCGATGGCTTGGTCCTGCTGCTCGTTCAACAGAAAGTTGAGCCCGCGAAAGTAGGCCTTGGGCGCCTGTCGGTTCTCGATCTTGAGTTGCCTCAGGTCGAAGCGCGAAGCAAGCCAACCGAGAACAAATGCGATGGGAAGGCCGAGCAGCAACCAGCTGAGGTCAAAGTCCATGTTGGCGTACGGCGGGTAGGTCTGTGGCTGCGACGGCAGCAGGGGCGGGCGCGGCGGATGCCGGTGCGGGAACAGCCGGGGCGGCGGGTAACTGAGCCGCCGCGCTGCGATGCTTCCACCAGCCCGGCAGCATGCCGAGGGCACCGACCACGAGGCCGCCGGCAAAGGCGGCGAGCACCACCAGCACGAGCGGAGCGCGCCATGACGCGCCGAAGAAGAAATAGACGGTTGCGTCGTGCTGGTTGTTCAGCGCGAAGGCAAAGAGGGTAAAAAAAATGGCTGCCTTGAGCAGCCACAGGAGATATTTCATTCGCGTCCCCGTTGGCGGGGGAATTCTATGCTTCAGACGCGCTTGCGTTTCTCGGCGTCGAGTTCCGCGGTGCGGGCATCGACTGCCTCCCGCAGTGCCTTGCCTGGCTTGAAATGCGGTACGCGCTTTTCGGGAATCTGAACACTCTCGCCCGAACGCGGATTGCGCCCGATGCGCGGAGGGCGCCGATTCACAGTGAAGCTGCCAAAGCCGCGAATCTCAATGCGATGCCCGCGCACCAGTGCGTCGCTCATCGCGTCAAGAATGGTCTTGACGGCGTATTCGGCATCGCGGTGCGTCAGCTGCGCAAAGCGCGCTGCGAGTTCTTCGACAAGGTCGGAACGGGTCATGGCAAGGAAATGAGG
>DASXLF010000240.1:0-1515 GCA_036496405.1 Steroidobacteraceae bacterium
CAGACAGATCCTAGCCGGCTTTATCTATCGCGGCATCGCACGGCTAGAGCCCAGTGTCTCCATCCACACGGCCGACGCAGACGTGGCGCGGCTGTTGAATGTCTGGATGGACTCGTGGAGAAACTGCCCCAAGTGCGATCCGCACTTCTATCTCAACTGGAAGATTGGCCCAGCATTGCGCCCGATGAAAGAGGAAATCCTTGGCGGCGTAGGTGGAGCATTGTGGGTGGTCATGGGTACCATCGGGGTGGTCATGCTGATCGCCTGCACCAATGTGGCCAACCTGTTGCTGGTGCGCGCCGATACGCGGCGGCAGGAACTCGCCGTGCGCGCGGCTCTGGGCGCCGGGCGCGCCCGCATCGTGCGGGAACTGCTGATCGAGAGCCTGCTGCTCAGCCTCTTTGGCAGTATCGCCGGAACGGCTGTCGCGGCAGCTGGACTGCGGCTGCTTCTGACCATCGGTCCGGCGAAGCTGCCGCGGCTAAGCGAGATTCGGCTCGATGGATGGTCGCTCGCCTTTGCGCTCGCGCTGGCGGTTTTCTCCGGGTTGTTCTTTGGCTCCATACCCGCGCTCAGGTACGCAAAGACGCGCGCGCTCGTTGCGCTTCGCGCCGGGGGACGCACCGCCAGCCTCAGCCGAGATCGGCAACGCGGGCGCAGCGCGCTGGTGATTGCACAGGTGGCCATGGCGCTGGTGCTGCTGGTAAGCGCTGTGCTCATGATTCGCACTTTCGCTGCTCTGCGCAACGTGAACCCAGGCTACTCCGATCCGGCCCATATTCAGACTCTGCGTGTCGCCATTCCGCCGTTGCTCATCGCCGACCGGGTAATGGTGACACGGACACAGAACAATATTGCCGAAAAGCTTGCTGCCATCCCCGGCGTGACGTCGGTCGGATTCGCCAGCGCCATGCCTCTGCAGAAGTTTGAAGCCAACTGGGACGATTTATTCTTCGAGCACCAGACCTACAAAACGGGCGAAGCCCCTCTGCGCCTCTACAACTATGTCTCTCCCGGCTACTTTCATACCGCTGGCACAAAATTGGTCGCCGGCCGCGATTTCACCTGGACCGACACCTATGACCGCAGGCCGGTGGGGATCCTCTCGGAAAACCTGGCGCGGGAGTGCTGCGGATCTGCGCAGGCCGCTCTCGGAAAGCACTTCAGCGAGAGCGGCGGCGCACCATGGCACGAGGTGATCGGCGTTGTGCAGGATGTGCGCATGAATGGCGTGGGTGATCCAGCGCCGGCCGTCGCTTACTGGCCTATCCTGTCTGACCTCCCGAGTGACTTTGACATAACGCGCGGCGTCACTTTCGCAGTGCGCAGCACACGCGCGGGCACTCCTCAATTCATCGGCGAGGTGCAGCGGGCAGTCTGGTCCGTGAATGGGAGTTTGCCGGTAGCGGACGTCCGCACGATGGAGGACATTTCCGAGGAATCCATGGCGCGGACCTCTTTCACGTTGGTGATGCTGAGCATCGCGGGGTCGATGGCGCTGGCGCTGGGCCTGCT
>DASXLF010000241.1:0-3787 GCA_036496405.1 Steroidobacteraceae bacterium
AGCTTTGACGACCTCGTGCGCCCGGTCACTAACCAAGAGGCGCGCCAGCTGGTCGGTCCCGCCTGGGACCCATCCGGGCGTGTAGTGCCGCCCGAGGGTGAAGGTGGCGGTCTGACCGATGAGGCTCGGCGATTGCTCGACCAGGCCGACCAGGGCGCGGTGCCGGCGTTTGTGAGCCCGAGCCTGCGACGCATTGCCGGCGAGAACGGCGTGCCAGTAACCGCCGACATGACGCCGAGCGATGTCATCGGCGCGCTAGGTCGAGCCGATCCGCGTCGCTACAACCTGCCTGACTACACTCCGCCGTCCGCTGCATCGGACGTCGCGACAGCCGTGTCGGACGTGGCACCTCCCGCGCGCACGCGCACGAGCGCACCAACAGTTGCCCCGCCGGCTGAGGTGCCCCAGCTGTTGGATGCCAACGGACGCATCATGGGCCGCTCGACGCCTATCGAGGATCTCATCCGCTCCGCCCACGTGACTGACGCACCAGGCCCTAGCCAGATTGTCTCACCCAGCGGGCATCTGCTCTCGACGGTGACCGGCGGCACGGTGCCGAAGTTCCGCGTGGGCGCCGGGCTGCCCATCGAGAGCATCGTGCGTACCGCCGAGGGCGCTCGCGACATGCCCCCGCCGAGCGCCGAGACGCTGCGACTGATGCCCAACCTGATGCACAACACCGCGCACGACCCCGAGCTACAGGCGACCGTTCAGCGCGCCGTGGAGGCCAACCCGCAGCTTGCGCGTCAGTACCAGCGCGGCACTATCACCCACGAGAGCCTGATCAAAGAGCTTGCGCCGCAACTGGGCATGACCGAGGAGCAGTTCCTCAAGAACCCGGTGACCAGGGGCTACAACGACGCCGAGCTACTCGCCCTGCGCGCCACGGCGTTCGACAAGGTGGCGGGTGTCACCGACGCGGCCCAGGAGATTGCCAGAGCGGGCGGCATCAAGAATCTCAGCGATGAGGACAAGCTTGCCTTCGCGCTCAAGATGAACGATGCCACGCGGCTCCAGATGGCGGCCAAGGGGGGCAGCAGCACGGCTGGCCGTGCGCTCAACCAGCAGAAGATCAGCATGACGCGCGACCTGGCGCGCAGCATCGTCGGTGGCAACCAGCAGAAGGCCGCCGAGGTCGCGGGGCAGGTGGCCACCAGCCGTGCCGCGAAGGCCGAGCGCATCGCCGGTGCGGTGGACGACCTGAAGACCGAGCGGGGCGCTGCCGTGCGCGAGGCCCAGCGCGTGGTTACCGAGCGCACCGCTGGCCAGCCCAAGCCGGTAGTCGATCAGGCCCAGAAGCAGTTGCACGGTCAGCTTCAGCAGATCAGCGACCTGTACGACGAACTGGGCAAGTACAAGTCGATGAGCCTGGCCGAAAAAGACGAGGTCTTCCAGCAGGAGGCCAGCCGGCGCGCCAAAGCTGCCGCCGACCGCGCCGAGATTCTCAGGAACAAGAAGCCCAACGCGGTTCAGGACCTGCTCGGCTCGCTGAAGGACGAGCTGGGTGCCGAGAAGAAGCATTTTGCCAAGAGCCGCGAGACGTGGCAGGACATGGCGTTCTGGGCATCCAAGCGCGGCGAGATCCTGAAGCAGCGCGGCATCGAGGGCCAGGGCGAATGGCTCAAGGCCCAGGCCGCCGCCGCGCGCAAGGAAGCCACGACCGCCAACAGTCGTGCCAATCGGGCGTGGATGGATGCCTCGCGCGCCAAGGAGATCCAGACCCAGCAGGCCAGCAAGATTCTGGAGCGCATGGGCGGCAAGGAAGGCGACAAGGGCCGGGCGGTCACCGATCAGGTGCTCCAGCGCGTGGTCGACACGATGGCCAAAGGCGACCCCATCGAGACCGCCGCGCTGCTGCGCTCGCTGCGCCACACCAACTGGTGGGAGCGCGTGCAGGTCCTGCGCTACGCGGGCATGCTTTCGTCTAGCGCGACGCACACCGCGCAGGCACTCGCCAACGCCGGCAACCTGGGTATCCAGCTGGCGAGCCACCCCCTGGGTGTCGGCGCCGACGTGGCGCGCTCCAGGCTGACCGGCTCCGACCGCTCGCGCTACATGGCCGAGCTGGGACCGATGCTGCACGGTGGCATGGAGGGCATCCGTGGTGGGTTGAGCGACGCGGGCGAGATCTTGCGCTCGGGCATCAATCCCACCGAGGTTGGTCGCAATATCGAACAGGTGCGCGGCGGCTTCAACATCGAGGACTCGCTGCTCGGTCGCAACCTGCCCCAGGGCGCCCAGAACGCGATCAACACCGGCGCCGAGGCGCCGCTGCGCGTGCTGGAGGCTTCCGATGCCGCGTTCCGCGGCGTGGCCAGGGGTGCCCACACGCGCGGATTGGCGATGCGCCAGGCGATTGACGAGGGTTACCGTGGCGCGGCGGCCACCTCGCGCATGGACGACATCATGCAGAACCTGGACGCCCATCCCGATCTGGTCGACCATGCCGAAAACCTGGCGCGGCGCGGGGTGTTTCAGGAGCGTCGCGGTGAAGCAGGTCGGTTCGCTTCGCAGGGAGGCAGCCCGGCTAGCGCGCTGTGGTCGCTGGTCATGCCCTTCGTGCGCACCCCGTGGAATGTGGCGGCGCAGGGTATGGGTCTGACGCCAGCCGGTTTTGCGGCGGCGGCCAGGAGTGGCATCCAGGCCAGGAACCAGAGCCGCATCGCCGCTGAGGCTCGCTCGCAGCTGGCCGAGCTACTCGGCGCCGGACGCGGCAGCGACCTGGCCAATGCCGACCTGACCACCCTCGCGGGACGCGCCAGGGCACACGGCGCCAACGCCCAGATCAGCGAGGCGCTGTCCAGGGCACAGATGGCCGAAGCTCATGCTGGCACGTACGGCAACGAGTTTGCTGACCGTGCTGCTCGCGCCACGCTGGGCACCGGCATCATGGCCGGTGCCACCAAGCTCGCGCTGGACGGCAATCTGACGGCGGGTTACCCCGACGATTCGAGCGAGCGCAGCACCCTGCCGACTGGTTGGCAGCCGTGGGCGTTGCGCGTGCCCACCCCTGACGGTGGCCACACCTATATCAAATACAACAACCTCGGTGCCGTGGGCGTGCCACTGGGCATCTCGGCCAGCATGGTCGACCAGGCGCGGCGCGGGACGCTGACCGATCCCAGCAAGGCCGTTGCCGGGTTAGTGAATGGGCCGCTCAGCTACCTGACCGACACGACCATGCTCCAGCAGCTGAACAACATCTCGCAGGTCATCACCGACCCGAGCCGTTATCTGGAGAATTTCGCGGAGCAGACCGCCAGCGGCTTCATGCCCTACGGCGCGGCTGGCCGCCAGATCCAGCGCACGGCGGGTGTGCCAACCCGCGATCCGCAGACCGTCCTCCAGGCGCTCGAAGCCACCTACCCCGGCCTGTCGGGCATGGTGCAGGAGAAGCTCGATCCGCTCGGCCGCACCGTGCGCCCGACCCAGACCGGTATCGGAGCCCTCGTCTCGCCGGCGACGTACGGCGTGGGCGCCGACATCCCCGCGCTGGCCGACCTGCGCGCGGCGCGGACGGGCATCTCGGCGGCACCCACCAGCGTGAACGGCATTCCGATCACCCCCCAGGAGCAGCGTCAGTACCAGCGCCGTGCGGGCCAGTACATCCAGCAACTGGTCCCCGAGCTACAAGCTGATCCCGATTATCAGAAGCTCTCCCCACTGGAGAAGCAAACCGCCATGCGCCGCGTCGTGGAGAGCGCGCGTTCTTCGGCGGGCGGGGACGTCATCTCCACCCTGTCGCAGGCCGAGCTAGTCAAACGTGATGCCCAGTCCCGCCAGGCCA
>DASXLF010000242.1:0-6526 GCA_036496405.1 Steroidobacteraceae bacterium
CCCGGCGCTGTATAGGGCCATGGGCGTACCGGAGACACCGGGCGAGCGTGTGGCCCTGGCGGCGCCGATCAAATGGTCCCCGGCGCTTACCGGCTTCGTACCGGTGCGTATCGCCCACGATGACTGGGCGCGTCCCTGGGCAGCCCCCTGCGCCACTAACGGCTCCGGGGATTTCGCCTCCCTGGCCCTGACCGACGGCTTCATCGAACTGCCGCCGGGTCCCGCCGACTTCGCCAAAGGCTATGTCGGACGGCTGTATCGCTGGTAACAGCGCGCGATCTGCTAGCCTTAGCCAATGAGCAGCGCCCCCGTATACCCTCTGTTGCCCCGCCGCCGGCGGGTGCTGGATACCCTGAACCGCCCGCTGCGGGACCTGCGGCTGTCGGTGACCGATCGCTGCAATTTTCGCTGCCCCTATTGCATGCCGCGTGAGCGTTTCCACGAGCAGTACCGTTTTCTCAAGTCTACCGAGCGGCTGAACTTCGAGGAAATACTGCGGCTGACGCGCCTGTTCCTCGAACTTGGCGTGGTCAAACTGCGTATCACCGGTGGCGAGCCGCTACTGCGTCCCGGGCTGGCCGACTTGATCGGCGACCTGACCTCGCTGCCGGGCATCGAGGACGTCGCCCTGACCACCAACGGCGTACTGCTGGCGCAACAGGCGGCGGCACTGAGCGCCGCCGGTCTCAAGCGCGTGACCGTCAGCCTGGACAGCCTCGATCCAGCGGTATTCGCCGCCATGTCCGGCGGCTTCGGCAGTGTCGATGAAGTGCTGAACGGTATCGTCGTGGCCCAGCGTTCCGGGCTGTCGCCGATCAAACTCAATGCCGTGATCGAGCGTGGCCTCAACGAGCACACGGCACTCGACCTGGTCGAACGCTTCCGCGGCACCGGTGTGATCGTGCGCTTCATCGAGTACATGGACGTGGGCAATCGCAACGACTGGGACCGCACACGCGTGGTGCCCTCGCAGGAGCTGCTGGCGCGGGTCGCCGCACGCTGGCCGCTGAAGGCGCTCGAGCCGCACTACACCGGCGAAGTGGCACGCCGCTACGCGTTTGAGGATGGTGGTGGCGAGATTGGCTTCATCGCTTCCGTCACCCAGCCCTTTTGCGGCGACTGCACGCGCGCGCGTCTGTCCTCGGATGGCAAGCTGTACACGTGCCTGTTCGCGGCCGAGGGCGCGGATCTGCGGGCACCGCTGCGTGGCGGCGCCACCGATGCCGAGCTGGGAGCGATGATCCGCGCCGTATGGGAGCGGCGCGCCGATCGCTACAGTGAATTGCGCGATGCGCTGCGCGCGCGCCACGTGCAGCATGTTGAAATGAATCACGTCGGCGGCTGATCAGCGTCGTGGCCACGCCCGCTCGCACCCGCGCTTCCCGTCTCACGCACCTGGATGCGCGCTCGCGGCCCACCATGGTCGACGTCGGCGCCAAGGCCGTCACCCATCGCATCGCCGAGGCCGAGGCGCGGGTGCGATTGCCGGCGCTCGTGGCGCGGGCACTGCAGCGAAGCGGGCATCGCACGAAGAAGGGACCGGTGTTCGACACCGCCATTCTGGCCGGTGTCATGGCGGCCAAGCGCACTTCCGAACTGATACCGTTCTGCCATCCACTGGCGCTCGAACAGTGTCAGCTGGACATCCGGCTGGAGCCGGCGAAATCCGGAGCGGCGGTGGTGATCGTGCGTTGCCGGGTCGAGGTGCACCACAAGACCGGCGTGGAAATGGAAGCACTGACCGGCGCGGCCATCGCGGCGCTGACCATCTACGATATGTGCAAGGCGCTCTCGCACGATATTCGCATCGAACGCGTGCGGCTGCTGTCGAAGAGCGGCGGTACGCGCCGCAAGTCTTACCCATGAACGCCGCGCCGCTATTTGGTCTGGTACTGGCGGGCGGCCGCAGCACGCGCATGCAACGCGACAAAGCCGGCCTTGAGTACGTCGGCAAACCGCAACTGACCCGCGCCATGGAACTCATCTCGCCGCTGGTGGAGCGCGCCTTCGTGTCGGTGCGAGCCGAGCAGCAGCGCGATCCGCAGCGCGCGACCTACGATACGATCAGCGACCTGCACTCGGACCTGGGCCCCCTGGCCGGCATTCAGGCCGCACTGCGCGCCCATCCCGATCATGCCTGGCTGGTGCTGGCGTGCGATCTGCCGTTTCTCGAGGAGACCACGCTGCGTCACCTGATCGCGCATCGCGCCGCCGGCCGGCTGGCCACTGCCTATCGCAGCCAGTTCGACGGTTTGCCGGAACCGCTGTGCGCCATCTATGAACCGGGCAGTCTCGCAGCACTCGAAACCTGGATCGCGCAGGGCGAGCGCTGTCCACGCGGCTGGATGGCGCGCGCTGACGTCGAACTGCTCGCCCTGCCCGAGGCGCACGCGCTCGACAACGTCAATACCGCGGCCGAGTATGCCGCCGCCAGCGCCGCGGTGGATACGGCCTCAGCATCCGCACGGCGCGTGAGCGTGCGCTACTTCGCGCTGTTGCGCGAGCAGGCGGGACGCAGCGCCGAGGCATTGCACACCCGGGCGCGCACTCCCCAGGAGCTCTACCGCCAGTTGCAGCATGAGCGCGGCCTCACGCTCGACCCTCGGTTCATCAGAGTTGCGATCAACGATGAGTTCGGCGACTGGCAGCGGCTACTGACAGACGGCGACACCGTGGCCTTCCTGCCGCCGGTGGCCGGCGGGTGACGCGCTTCAGCCTGCAGGAACTGGCGCTGGAGCCGCTGCAGTTGCAGCAGGCCCTGCGTCATCCGGCCTGTGGTGGCTACGTCGCCTTCGAGGGCACGGTGCGCGATCACAATGACGGCCGCACGGTGCGGCATCTGGAGTACGAGGCTTTTGCGCCGCTGGCGGTGAGTGAAGGTGAGCGCATCCTGAGGGAAGCGTGCGAACGCTTCGGCGTGGAACGAGCCCTGTGCGCCCACCGCACCGGCGTCCTGCAGATCGGCGAACTCGCGGTATGGGTGGGAGTCGGGGCTACCCATCGCGGCGAAGCCTTCGAGGCCTGCCGCTACATCATCGACCAGGTGAAGCAGCGGGTACCGATCTGGAAAAAAGAGCATTACCTCGACGGGGATTCCGGCTGGGTCAACTGCGAGCACGCACACCCGCACGCGCCGGCGCACGCGCACGACTGACGGTCAGGCTCGGATCTGCCCGCTGCCCTGCACGCGGTACTTGTAGCTCGTGAGCTGCTCGACGCCCACCGGGCCGCGTGCGTGAAAGCGGTCAGTGGAGATGCCAATTTCCGCGCCCATGCCGAATTCGCCGCCATCGGCAAACTGGGTGGAAGCGTTGTGAAGCACGATGGCACTGTCCACGCGCGCGAGAAAGCGCTCGGCGGTGGCAGCATTGGCCGTCACGATCGCATCCGTGTGTGCCGAGCCGTAGCGCTCGATGTGAGCGATGGCCTCGTCGACCCCGTCCACCACTCGTACCGCCATGATCGCGTCGAGATATTCGGTGGACCAGTCGAGTTCGCTCGCCGGCTTGACGCGCGCATCAACCGCCTGCGTCGCGGCGTCCCCGCGCACTTCGCAGCCGGCGGCGAGCAGCCCGGCGATCAGCGGCGCCAGATGCGTAGCACTGCAGGCGCGATCCACCAGCAGCGTCTCGGCCGCGCCGCAGATGCCGGTGCGGCGCATCTTGGCGTTGACCGTAATCTGGCGCGCCATGGTCAGATCGGCATCGCGGTCTACATACACGTGACAATTGCCTTCCAGATGCGCGATCACCGGTACGCGCGCCTCGGCCTGTACCCGTGCCACCAGGCTCTTGCCGCCACGCGGCACCAGCACGTCGATGAAGTCCCGCATACCGCCGAGCATCTCGCCCACCGCCGCCCGGTCGCTGACCGGCACCAGCTGTATGGCCGTCGCGGGCAGCCCTGCCGCCTGCAGTCCCTGCACCAGGCAGACGTGGATCGCGGCGTTCGAGCGTCGACTTTCCGAGCCGCCACGCAGAATCACGGCATTGCCTGATTTCAGGCACAGGGCACCGGCATCGGCGGTGACGTTCGGCCGGCTCTCATAGACGATGCCGATCACGCCCAGCGGCACGCGCACGCGCGATATGCGCAGCCCATTGGGCCGCGTCCAGGCTGCGATCTCGACCCCCACGGGGTCGGGCAGGGCCACGACCTCCTCCAGGCCGCGCGCCATGGCCTCGACCCGCTGTTCATCCAGCCGCAACCGGTCGAGCATCGCGGCAGCGAGGCCCGCGGTCCGCGCATCGTGCATATCCTGGGCGTTGGCGGCCAGAATCGTGCCCGCTTGTGCGCGCACCGCCGAGGCCGCCGCGGTCAGCGCCTGATTTTTGAGCGCGCCCGGCACCAGCGCCAGAACGTGCGCGGCGCTCACCGCCGCGCGACCAATCCCCTGCATCAGCTCGCGCACATCGCCGGTGACCACCGAGGCAGCGGTGCTCATGATTTCTCCTGAGCCGGCTCGCGGTCGTGCAGGATGACCAGGTCGTCGCGATGGATCAGTTCATCGCGCCCGCGAAAACCCAGCAGCGCGGGAATGTCGCTGCTTTGGCGGCCCATGATGCGCGCGGCGTCCATGTCCGAATAGGCGGCGATGCCGCGCGCAATTTCAGCGCCCCCCGGCGCCAGCACGCTGACGGTGTCGCCGGAGTCGAAGCGCCCGACCGTGCCGGTGACTCCTGCCGGCAGCAGACTTTTGCCACTCTGCAGCGCACGCAGCGCCCCCGCATCGATATGAATGGCGCCGGCCGGCCGCAGAGTACCGGCGATCCATTGCTTGCGCGCGGCCAGCGGCGTCGAGGTCGGCACGAACCAGCTGCAACGCGCGCCGCCCTCGATGCGCCGGATCGGATGCCGCGGCTGTCCGCGGGCAATGCACATATGGCAGCCGGCATTCACGGCGATGCGCGCGGCCATGATCTTGGTAGTCATGCCGCCCGAGCCCACATCGGAGGTGGATCGCCCGGCCATGGCCTCTATCTCCGGGGTGATGCGTAGCACCCGTTCGATGAAGCGCGCGGCGGGATCGCGATTGGGATCGGCCGTGTACAACCCGTCGACATCGGACAGCAGCACCAGGCAATCGGCGCTCGCCATCTGCGCTACCCGCGCCGCCAACCGATCGTTGTCGCCGTAGCGGATCTCGGCGGTCGCCACCGTATCGTTCTCGTTGATCACCGGGATGACGTTCAGTGACAGCAGTGCTTCCAGCGTCGCCCGCGCATTCAGGTAACGTGTGCGTTGTTCGCTGTCTTCGAGGGTCAGCAGCACCTGCGCCACGTTGACGCCGCCGTCTTCCAGCAATTCTTTATACGCGTGGGCGAGCCGGATCTGCCCGACTGCGGCGGCCGCCTGGCTCTCCTCCAGGCGCAGCGTACCGGCGGGCAGGTGCAGCTGCCGGCGGCCCAGGGCGATGGCGCCCGAGGAAACCAGGATCACCTGCTGACCGCGCCGTTGCAGCCGCAGCAGATCCTCGACCAGGGTCTTGAGCCAGGATCGATTGAGCCGCCCGGTTCGGCCATCGACCAGGAGCGTGGAGCCTACCTTGACCACGACGCGGCGCGCCTGCGCGAGCGGCGTGGACAGGGCTGTTGATTTACGTGCGCTCATGAGCACTGCGGCTATTGTAGGGCAAGTGTGCGCAGGCGATTGCCTGACCGCGGCCGGCGCCCTAATATCTCTGCGGCGAGCCTGCTTCGCCCAGAAACACTTCGAGGATTGCATCGGTGGCTAGAGAATACGAGCCCGTCAAGGGTCAGTGGTACGAAAATATCGACGAGAACGACAGCTTTCGCGTGCTGTCGGTGGATGAGGACTCCGAGCTGATCGAAGTCGAGTATCTCGACGGCGACATCGAGGAGCTCGATCTCGATACTTGGCAGGAGCTCGATCTGGAAAAGATCGACGAACCGGAGGGCTGGTCGGCAGCCGACGATGAAGACGACGAGGAAGAAGAAAAGAAAGAGAAGGACGAGCTCGACGAGACCTGGGACGACGATGACGATGAAGATGACGACGAGGACCTCGACGAAGACGAGGAGGAAAACGAAAGTTACTGATGCCGCAGGCACGCCGGCGGCGGATTGGTGCTTGAATTACAACGGATTTTTCCCGGCCCTCGGCACACCGGGATTGAGTTTCGTATGAAACGCATAGTCCTGTTCATTCTCACCAATCTCGCCGTCGTGCTGGTGTTGTCGATCGTGGCACAGCTCACCGGGCTCGATGCCTGGCTCGCTCGCCAGGGCAGCAGTCTGGGCTCGTTGCTGGTGTTTGCCGCCGTATTTGGCTTCTCCGGCGCGCTCATTTCTCTGAGCCTGTCCAAGTGGACGGCCAAGCGCGCCATGGGCGTGCGCGTCATCGATGCCCCCACTACCGCCGGCGAACAGTGGCTGCTGGAGACCGTGCGCGCGCTGGCGCAGCGCTCCGGTATCGGCATGCCGGAGGTGGGGATATTCGAGTCGGCACAACCCAACGCTTTTGCCACCGGTCCCAGACGCGATAGTGCCCTGGTGGCTGTCAGCTC
>DASXLF010000243.1:0-8994 GCA_036496405.1 Steroidobacteraceae bacterium
CGAATCTGGTTCAATTGGGACCTGAAGCGTACCGGCGGACCAAATTGGAGCCGGATCGGCCGGCCCATCGAATGAAATCGATATCGAAGCCTTAGGCCACAGGGAGCGTTAATCATGCGCCACTCACAGCGCGGAATCACCTTCATCGGCTGGATGTGTCTGTTGATCCCGATTGCCATCGTTACCTACGCCGGTATTCGGCTGGCACCGATGTATCTCAACTACATGCGGGTAGCGAAGTCGCTGTCGCGTACCGTCACCGAGACCCGCGGTGCCGGCACTGCGAGCGTAACACCGCAGGACATGCGCGTGACCCTGGGCAAACTGTTCGACATCGAGGGTATCGAGCATCCGGACGTCAAGGACATCGACATCCACCGCGAGGGCGATCACTTTGTCGCCATCGCCGACTACGAGGACGTGGCACCGTTGTTCGGCAACGTCTCGCTGCTGGTGCAATTTCACAAGCAGGTCGACATGCAGTGAGCCGCGCCGAAAGGCTACTCGTCTGGCTCAAGCAGACGCTGGGATATGAGCCCCGGGAGCTGGCGCGGTTTGAGATGGCCCTGACGCACCGCAGTGCCGGCGGTGCCAGCAATGAACGCCTGGAGTTCCTGGGTGACGCGGTACTGAGCCTCATTACCGCGCAATATCTGTTCGAGCGCTTTCCTGAGGCCGACGAAGGGGCTTTGAGCCGGCTGCGCGCGAGCGTGGTCAGTGGAGAATCGCTGGCACAGCAGGCCGCCGCGGTCGATCTGGGTGAGCTGCTGGCCCTGGGTCCCGGGGAATTGAAGAGCGGCGGCTTTCGCCGGGAATCGATTCTGGCTGATGCGCTCGAAGCCCTGTGCGGGGCGCTTTATCTTGACGGTGGCCTGGAGGCGGCGCGTACGGCCATGCTGCGCTGGCTAGACAGCGCCCTGCCGGGCGAGGAAATGCTGGGGGAGCTCAAAGATCCGAAGACGCAGCTGCAGGAGCTGCTGCAGGCACGCGGTCTGCCGTTGCCGCGCTATAAAATAGAGAGCGTCGAGGGCGAATTGCACGCGCAGATGTTTCGCGTAAGGTGCGAGGTCGAGCCGTTACTGACGCACGCGCAGGGCGAGGGCTCGAGCCGCCGGCGAGCGGAACAGGCGGCGGCAATGCGCGTGCTGGAACAGATTCGAAAGCAACAATGAGTGATTTTCGCAGCGGCTTTGTCGCCATTGCCGGCCGCCCCAACGTTGGCAAGTCCACCTTGCTGAATGCGTTCGTCGGCCAGAAGCTCAGCATCGTTACCCCGCGGCCGCAGACCACGCGTAACCGGCTCATCGGTCTCGCGCAGCTGCCGGGTGCGCAGATCGCCTTCGTCGATACTCCGGGACTGCATCTGGGCCAGCGCCGGGCGCTCAATCGAGCCATGAACCGTACTGCGGCTGCTGCCGTCGGCGATGCCGACCTGGTGCTGCTGGTGCTCGAGGCACTGCGATGGTCCGAGGAGGACGATCTGGCGCTCACGCGCGTGCTCGATGCCGGACGACGCGTGGTCGCGGTGGTCAACAAGGTCGATCGCGTGCATCCGAGAGAATTGCTGCTGCCATACATGGCCGAGCTCGCCAAACGCCACGATTTTCACGCAATTGTGCCAGTGTCCGCGCTCAAGCGCCGCAATCTTGACGATCTCCTGCGGGTGATCGTCGCTGCGTTGCCGTTGGGGCAGGCGATGTTTCCGCTCGACCAGGTCACCGACCGCAGCGTCAATTTCCGTATTGCCGAAACCATTCGCGAGAAGCTCACGATGGAGCTGGTTGAGGAACTGCCGTACGGCATCGCGGTCGAGATCGAGCAAAATGATGTGACGCCGGATGGACGCCATGCGGTCTCGGCGGTGATCTGGGTGGAACGCGAGGGCCACAAGCCGATCGTCATCGGCGCCGACGGCTCCCGGCTCAAGCGCGTCGGACGGGCCGCGCGCCTGGAGCTCAACCATCTGCTCGGGGGGCGCTTTCACCTGACTCTGTGGGTCAAGGTGCGCGAGGACTGGGCCGATGACGCGCGGGCGCTGCAGCAATTGGGTTTGGAATGAACCGGCCGTCGCAGCGGGTGCAACTGACGCGTGCCTATGTGCTGCATCAGCGGCCGTTTCGCGATAGCAGCCTTATCGTCGAAGTGTTTGCGCGCGATCATGGACGCATGACGGTGTTCGCTCGCGCGGCTCGCGGTCCGCGCTCGCGCTTTGCGACGCTGCAACCATTTCGTACCCTCTTGCTGTCCTGGAGCGGCCGCGGTGAGGCGCCGCAGCTCACCGGGGCGGAGAATGCGGAGGGCTGGCAGCCACCCGTGCCACCGGCGCAGCTCATGAGCGCCTTTTACCTCAATGAACTGCTCCTCATGCTCACCACGCGCCATGACCCGCACGCCCAGCTGTTCGATCAGTATGCGGTCACACTCACGCAGTTGTGCCAGGGATTGCCGCCGGAAGTACCGTTGCGGCAATTCGAGGCGCGGCTGCTGGATTTCATCGGCTATGGGCTCAACTTGACGGCCGAAGCCGATACTGGGCAGCCGATTTGCGCCGAGGCGCACTATCAGTATCGACCCGGTGTGCACGGTGTCGTGCGCACCGCAGCCGACGGTAACGGCGCCATCGCCGGGCGCGTACTGCAGGGGCTGCTCTCGGCGCGCGGCCTCAGCAGCGAACCGGATCTGCGCCAGGCGCGCGCACTGATGCGTTCGGCGATCGATCATTGTCTGGAGGGCCGGCAATTACGCACGCGGCAGGTGGCGCGATCGCTATCCAGCTACGCGCGCAAGGAACCAATCCCCTGATGAGCACGAGCATTGCACTGGGAGTCAATATCGATCACGTGGCAACGCTGCGTCAGCAACGACATACACGCTATCCTGAGCCGTTGCAGGCGGCATTACTGGCGGAACAGGCCGGGGCAGATAACATCACCCTGCATCTGCGCGAAGATCGCCGGCACATCCAGGAGCGCGACGTGCAGTTGCTCAGTGGCGTGCTCGCGACGCGAATGAATCTGGAGATGGCGGCGAACCCCGAGATGGTGGCTTTCGCCTGCGCGCTGCGGCCCAGCGATTGCTGCCTGGTGCCCGAGCGGCGCGCGGAGCTCACCACCGAAGGCGGTCTGGACGTGGCCGGCGGCGGCGATGAACTGCGTGCGCGCTGCGCGCAATTGCAGCAGGCCGGAATCCGGGTGGCGCTATTTATCGATCCCGATCTGGCGCAGATTGAGGCGGCCGAGGGCGCCCGCGTGCCGGTGATCGAGCTGCATACCGGCGCCTATGCACAGTTTACCGGCGGTGCCCAGGCGCGCGAGCTGGAGCGCCTGCGCCAGGCGGCTCGTTTCGCCGCTGCGCGCGGGCTCGAAGTGCATGCCGGACACGGGTTGAACTATGCCAATGTGGCCCCGATCGCCGCCATGAGCGAGATCGTCGAACTCAATATCGGCCACGCCATTATCGCGCGCGCGTTATTTGACGGCCTGAGCGTTGCCGTGCGGGAAATGAAGGCTCTGATGCTCGCCGCGCGGGCATGATCTTCGGCGTCGGCATCGACGTACTGGAGGCGCGGCGCATGCACGATACCTATGCGCGCTTTGGGGCGCATTTTGTCGACCGGTTGCTGTTGCCGCAGGAGCGGCTGCAGTTCGAGCGCAGCCAGCGCCCGGAGCGCTTTCTCGCCATGCGCTTCGCCGCCAAGGAGGCGATCGTCAAGGCCATGGGCACCGGCTTTGCTCACGGCATGTGGATCCGGGACGTGGGCGTGGTGCAGGATGCCTGGGGTAAGCCGGAGGTCATTTATTCTGCCCGTGGCGAGCGCGTGCGTCGGCGATTGGGAATCGGTGAGGGACACATCACTTTGACTGACGAAGCCGGTCTCGTGGTGGCCGTGGCCATTCTGCTGCGCGCTGCGCCTGCAACGCGCGCGCGCCAGCGGCGGGCGCCGCGCCGGACCACGCGCCGGTGAACATCCTGGTGTTCGATATCGAGACCGTGCCGGATGTCGAATTCGGCCGGCGCTTGTACAACCTTGACGGACTCGAGGATGCGGCGGTGGCCAAGGCCATGTTCGCGCAGCAGCGGGCCAGTAGCGGCGCGGAATTTTTGCCGCACTTGCAGCAGCGCGTGGTGGCCATCTCCTGTGTACTGCGCACGCGTGAACAGCTTCGCGTCTGGAGCCTGGGTGATCTGAATTCCAGCGAAGCGGAACTGCTGGCAAGGTTCTTTGACGGCCTGGAGAAATATCTGCCCGAGCTGGTATCGTGGAACGGCGGGGGTTTCGACCTGCCGGTGTTGCACTACCGCTCGCTCAAGGCGGGCGTGCAGGCGCCGCGCTACTGGGAAGTGGGCGACGAAGACACCGCCTTCCGCTACAACAACTATCTCAGCCGCTTTCATTGGCGGCACCTGGATCTCATGGACGTGCTGTCCGGGTTCCAGCCGCGCGCGCGCGCCAAGCTCGCCGATGTGGCCGCGCTGCTCGGCTTTCCGGGAAAGCTCGGATTCTCGGGCGATCAGGTGTGGGATGCCTACCTGGCCGGCGAGCTGCTGGCCGTGAGGCGCTATTGCGAAACCGATGTCCTGAACACGTATTTGATCTATCTGCGCTTTCAATACCTGCGTGCGCGCCTGGACGCCGCCGGGTTGGAAGCCGAGTTCGAACGCCTGCGAGCGCTGCTGCGTAGCTCGGGTGAGTCGCATCATGCCGAGTTTCTCAAGGCGTGGGAGGCGGCGGTTTGAGCCGGCGGGCGGCGATCGCCAATGCCGAGAGCGAGACCGGCCTGGTGATGGCCCTGGGCCAGGATGGCGAGGGTATCGTGCGCGAAGGCAAGACTGCCTTCGTTGCCAGGGCATTGCCGGGGGAAACCATCCGCTTCCGCCGCGTGCGCCGCCATCGCCAGTACGATGAAGCACGACTCGAGCAGATTGTGTCCCCGTCCGCCAGCAGGGTGTCACCACGCTGCGCTCACTTTGAGGTCTGCGGCGGCTGCGCGCTACAGCACCTCGATGGCGCGGCACAGCTCGGGCACAAGCAACAGCAGCTGGCTGAGAGCCTGGAACGACTGGCGCGACTGAGCCCGCAGCGCTGGCTGGAGCCGATCGCCAGTGGCGCCTGGAACTATCGCCGGCGCGCGCGGCTCGGCGTCAAGTACGTGGTGCGCAAGGGCCGCGTACTGGTCGGGTTTCGCGAGCGCGCCACGAATCTGGTCGCCAACCTGGAGCGTTGCGAGGTACTGGCAGCGCCGATCGGCGAACTGATCGCGCCATTGGCAGCCCTGATACAGCAACTGTCGATCCGCGAACGGCTGCCGCAAATCGAAGTGGCGGTGGCGGAGAATACCTCGGCTCTGGTGCTGCGCGTGCTGCAGGCGCCGAGCGAGCAGGACTGCGCACTGTTGCGCGCGTTCGAAGCGCAGCACGGTATTCGCTTCTTTCTGCAGAGCGGCGGTCCCGATACCGTGCGGGTGCTCGACGGACAGGCGCCCAGCCTGCTTTACTCGCTGCCCGGCTCCGACCTGGAACTGGAATTCGGGCCCACGGATTTCATCCAGATCAATGCCGGGGCCAATCGTGCCCTGGTCGGCGCGGCAGCGGAACTGCTGCAGCTGAATGCCCAGTCAAGCGTGCTCGATCTCTACTGTGGCCTGGGCAACTTCTCTCTCGCCCTGGCCCGGCGCGCGCGCTGCATCGTGGGAATCGAAGCCGATGCAGCGCTGATTGCCCGAGCGCAGGCCAATGCGCTGCGCAATGGCATTGGCAACGCGCAGTTTTTCCAGGGCGATCTGTCGGCCAGCGATCTCTCCGGAGCCGCCTGGCTGCAGCAGCCCTACACGCACGTGCTGCTCGATCCGCCGCGGGCCGGAGCGCGTGAAACATTGGCACAGATCGCCCGACTGGCCCCGCAGCGCGTGTTGTATGTGTCCTGCCATCCTGGAACTCTGGCGCGGGATCTGGGGATACTCGTGCACGAGCACGGGTTCGCTTTGCTGGCGGCGGGTGTGGTCGATATGTTTCCACATACGGCGCACGTGGAGTCGCTGGCGCTATTGCGCCCGGGAGGCGGCCATGGCGGTTGAAATAGAACGCAAATTCCGCGTGATCGACGATGCCTGGCGTGCCAGCATCAGCAGCAGCACCCTGCTGCGCCAGGGTTACCTGGCCAATACCGCGCGCGCCTCAATTCGAGTACGGCTGGCCGGCGAACAGGGCTGGCTGTCGGTCAAGGCCATGACTCCCGGGCGCGCGCGCGCGGAATATGAGGCGGCAATATCAGTCGCCGATACCAACGAAATGCTGGCTACGCTGTGCGAGGGCCCACTGGTGGAGAAATGGCGTCACATCGTCCCGCACGCCGGCGATCATTGGGAGATCGATGAGTTTCTCGGCGAAAATGCCGGCCTGGTGATCGCCGAGCTGGAACTGGAGTCGGTACAGCAATCCTTTGTACGTCCGGACTGGCTCGGCGTCGAAGTCACCGACGAGCTGCGTTATTTCAACTTCCGGTTGTCGCAGGAACCCTATAGCCGCTGGCCCGAGAACCTGCGGGTGCACGCGTGAGCCTGGGTCCGCTGATGGTGGATATTGCCGGCACGGAACTCACCGCAGCCGACCGCGAAGTGCTCGCGCACCCGCTGGTGGGCAGCGTGATCCTGTTCACGCGCAACTATGTCGACCGCCTGCAATTGCGCTCGCTGGTAGAGCAGATTCATTCGGTGCGTAGTCCCACGCTGCTGATCGCGGTCGATCACGAGGGTGGACGCGTGCAGCGATTTCGCACCGGCTTTTCGGCGCTGCCGCCACTGCGGCGCATCGGCCAGACTTACGACGCCGATGCGCAGCAGGGACTGAGCATGGCGCGTGCGCTCGGCTGGCTCATGGCCGCGGAGCTGCTGGCCTGTGGCCTGGATTTCTCGTTCGCGCCATGTGTGGATCTGGACTACGGCTTGTCTGAAATCATCGGCGATCGCGCTTTTCATGCGCGCGCCAGCGTCGTCGCTCCCCTGGCGGTTGCCTACATGCACGGCATGCGTGATGCCGGGATGGCGGCGACTGCCAAGCATTACCCCGGCCACGGCGCCGTGGTCGCCGATTCGCATCTGGCGCTGCCGGTGGATCGGCGCGAGCTGATCGACATGGATGAGGACCTGCTGCCGTACCGACGCCTGGTGGCCAATGGTCTGCCGGCGGTGATGGTGGCGCATGTGCTGTTTCCGGCCGTCGACTCGGTACCGGCAAGCTTCTCACAGCGTTGGGTCGCGCAGGAGCTGCGGCACGTACTGCAGTTCGGCGGCCTGGTATTCGCGGACGATCTGACCATGGCAGGGGCGGCGGCGGTGGGCGACTTGCCGGCACGCGCCGAACGCGCACTCGCGGCCGGCTGTGACGTGCTTCCGGTTTGCAACGATCGCCCAGGGGTAGTGCGGCTGCTGGATGAACTCGAGCCGCATGTCGATCCAGCCTCGCAGCTGCGGTTGATCCGCATGCGCGGCCGCAGACAGCCCGGTTTTGAGACATTGGAGGCTTCCGCCGCCTGGCGAAGCGCGCGAGAATGGCTGGCGCGCAGCGCGGCAAAGCCAGAACTCAAATTCGAACCCGGCGACTCCGAGGAGGGAGGCGCGTGACAGAGATGGCGCAGTGGTCGGTCGAATTCTTGCGCGGGGTGCTCGATGCCTCCCCCGAGGGCATCGTCGTGTGCGAAGCACGGCCCGAGCATCAGCCGGTGGTCTATGTCAATACGGCGTTCGAGCGCATGACCGGCTACAGCGCCGCCGAGCTCATCGGCCACGATCTGCGTCAGTTACAGGCCTGGGATCGCGATCAGGATGGCCGTAATCAGTTGCGGATAGCCATCGGCCAAGGCGAGACCTGCCGGGTGCTGCTGCGCAATTACCGCAAGGATGGTAGCCAGTTCTGGAATGAGATCCTGGTGCAGCCACTGCGCGGCGACGATAACTCGGTGACGCATTTCGTGGGCTACCATCGCGATGTCAGCGAGCGCGAACGGCTGGGGCTGCGGCGTGCCAGCGGCCTTCCAACCTGGCTGCGTGAGGATCGGCTGTCGGGACTGTGCTCGCGGGCCTACTTCGAGGAGCTGTTGCAGCACGATTGGGAGATCGGTACACGCGAGGCCCGGCTGGTCACGTTGATCCTATTCGATATCGACGAGCTGGCCAGCTACAACGATACCTTCGGCCGCGCAGCCGGAGATGCCTGCATTCGCCGCGTCGCCGGGGTGATCGGCACGGCCTTCCGGCGCGGCGCCGACGTGGTGGCTCGCTGGGACGGGGGCCGCATCGTGGCCCTGGTGCGCAATTCGGATCTGAGCAAGGTGCCGGATTTCGTCGCATCCGTGGCGCAGAAGGTGCTCGGCCAGCACATTCATCATCCGCGCGCATCGCGGCACAAATTCGTATCAGTCAGCGTCGGAACGGCAAGTTTTAATCCCACCGTGGAACAAACCGCCGATATGCTGGTACAGGCGGCGATGAAGGCGCTGGAGCACGCCAAGGACGATCACAAAGCGCACGTGGCCCGACCCGAGGGCGTGGCCTGAGCGTGACGAGAGCCGGATCCATGGTTGCGGGTCTCATGGCCGTGCTGTTGCTCGGTTCGGCCGCTGCCGTACGGGCGGATGATGCAATCCTCGGTCGCTGGTTGACCGAGCCGCGCGACGGCATCATTGAAATCACGCGCACTGCCGATAAAACCTATCAGGGGCGCATCATCGGCGGCAACGCGCCGCATCGGCTCGATCCCCACAATCCTGATCCGGCGCGCCGGCAACAGGAACTGCTGGGGCAGACCATCCTGCAGGGCCTGCATCAGGACGGCGAGGGCAGTTGGTCCGGAGGCACGATCTACGATCCCGACAGTGGCCGCACTTACAAATGCCGTATCGAACTGCTGGATCGCGATCACCTCAAGCTGCGGGGGTTCATCGGCATATCGCTGCTCGGACGATCGCAGACCTGGAGCCGCTATTCCGGCAGCTCGTTG
>DASXLF010000244.1:0-1626 GCA_036496405.1 Steroidobacteraceae bacterium
GCCGATTGGGCTCGCCATGGCGCTGGTGGCAGCGCTGTCGCTGGGCGATCTGGGTGCTATCGCGTTGTTTGGCACGCCCAACACGACGACCTTGCCGCTGCTGATCTATCAGCAGCTTGCCGCCTATCATCTCGATGCGGCGGCGGCCACTGCGCTGCTGCTGGTCGCCCTCGCCTTCGGCTGCTTCGTGCTGATCGAGCGCCTGGTCGGGGGGCCTGCCCATGGTTAGCTCTCCCAAAATCGATTGGCCGGCGCCTGACCCGATCATGCTGACGATGAGCAGCGTCACCTTCCGCTACGAAGAGATGACCATGTCGTTCGACCTGCAGGTTGCGGCGGGCGAGTGCCTCGCGATCATCGGACCGAGCGGTGCCGGCAAGAGCACGCTGCTGTCGCTGATCGCAGGCTTCGAGCGGCCGGAATCCGGCCGCATCCTGATCGACGGCCGCGACATGGCGGGTGTGATTCCGGCGCGCCGGCCCGTCACCTCGCTGTTCCAGGAACATAATCTGTTTGCCCATCTCTCTCTGGCGGACAATGTCGGGCTGGGGCTCGATCCGGGATTGGCGCTGAGCACGCCGCAGCGTGCCGCGGTCGCCGAAGCGCTGGCCCAAGTCGGGCTTTCCGGCCTGGAGGCGCGCAAACCCGGTCAGCTCTCCGGCGGCGAACGGCAGCGCGCGGCTCTGGCGCGCAGCCTAGTGCGCAACAAGCCGCTGCTGCTGCTGGATGAGCCCTTCGCGGCACTGGGTCCGGCGCAGCGGCGCGAGATGCTGGACCTGGTTAACCGCCTGGCGCGCGCGCGCGGCTTCACTATTCTGTTCGTCAGTCACCAGCCCGAGGATGCCCGCCACGCCGCCGGCCGCACGATCTTCATCGAGGCCGGGCGTATCCAGGCGGATGGACCCACGGCCGCGTTGTTCGATAGCCCCGGCGGAGCGCTGGCTGCCTATCTCGGCAGGGACTAGCCCCGGAAGCTCGACGCGGTTTGCCTTGGCGCCGTCATCCAGACTAGATTTCTGGCCGCCGCGGTCCTATCGGGTCGAAGGCCTGCAGGGAATCCGCTAATTGCCCGAACATCATCCAGACGATGCGTTTCTCGACCGGCTGCTCGATGTCCCGAGCCTGATCGCGGCCTCTATTTCGCCGCCCGGGTTTGTTGCCGCATGGTCCTGGGGCGGGCGGGGCGCGGCAAGCGAGACGTTTCTGCGCGCCACCGCCAGCGAGGACGAGCCGCTTCGCTTGCATGGCGAAGGCGAGGATGTGGTGCTGCAATCCTGGCGCGCGGACGGAAATGAATTCCTGTTGGCATTGACCCGCGATGGCAGCGAACGCGTGCGGCTACTCCGTTCGCCCGTCGTCAATGTGGCACCGGTGCCGCTGACCGAGGTGCAACCCAACTACTACATTTCCGGTGGCGAGCTGGATCCCAAGGGCCGCTGGCTGTTCTTCGCGGCCAATTTCGATCCTGAAACAGGCAAGGAAATCGAGGCTAGCTGGATCTTCCGTCAGGACCTGGCAAGCGGTCAGCGCGTGGTGCTGGCGAAGCCGAAGCGCGCCAACCGTCCGCGGCCGATGGTGAACCTGCCGGGAACCCACGTGCTGTACTCCCGCAAGGATCGCCACCCG
>DASXLF010000245.1:0-9912 GCA_036496405.1 Steroidobacteraceae bacterium
GGCGGCGGTAGTGGATGAAAGGCTCCGGGTATTCGGGCTCAAGGGCCTCCGCGTGGTCGACGCCTCGGTGATGCCGAACATCACCTCGGGCAACACCAACACCCCCACGGCCATGATTGCCGAGAAGGGCGCGCAGATGATTCTCGAGGAGCAGCGCTGAGGGGCAGCCGAGTAATGTGGGTGCGTTCCGATCGGAGCAATGCGAGTATTACAGGGAAAACGTCTTTGAGAGTGACTGGGGTATAAAAGATGCAGTCAAAGTCACCGTTGAAAGACAGGCCGCTGAGAAATCCGGGACAGTCGTTGGACGAGCAGATCGATGACGTGCTCAACGACAAGCTTCTAAACTATCTATTGTTCCCACTGATCATCTGGCTTTTGGCCGGAATCGAGTGGTTCCTTCAGATCCGAAATGCGCCCCGAATTCCCGGTACGTTTGCAGTGGTTGCCGCCATATTGACCGTCTACGGGGCGATCCGAATCGGGCAACTGCGGCGACAGATCAACTTGCTCAAGCAAGGGCGTGACGGCGAACGCTTCGTAGGGCAGTACCTCGAACGGTTGAGACTGGGCGGTGCGCAGGTATTTCACGATGTGCCAGGGGACGGATTTAACCTCGACCATGTTGTCATTGCCCCTCAAGGGATCTTCGTCGTGGAAACCAAGACCTGGTCCAAACGACGTCCTCGGGCCCGGATCACCGTGCGGGCAGGAACGCTCTTCAAGGATGGTTACAAGGTGGATCCCAATCCCATCGAACAAGCTGTCGCAGAGTCGGCATGGCTCTCGCGACTGCTCGTTGAATCGACGGGAAAGTCATTGTCGGTTCGAGGGGTCGTTCTGTTTCCTGGGTGGTTTGTCGAGCCAATGGATGGGGCGACAAAAAACAAAGCCTGGGTGCTCGAGCCTAAGGCCTTTCCAGCGTTTCTTGACCATGAACCTACTCGATTAGCGGAAAGCGATGTGACACTGGCGGCGTTCCATTTGACGCGGTATGTGAGGACAACTTAAGTGTGAGAATCATTCTCGGCCGCCATGTCGAAATCGTTGTGCGTGCCGCCACGAAGCGAAAAGGGCAGGGCGCCGTTTCGGTCTCTTGCGCCTAGACTCACTGAGCGGCGATCTCAAGGAAATCTGGGCGCGAATCGATAGCAAGCGCCCGAGAACATCTAGCTAGCTGCCACCCCGGGCCCACTGGCTAGTGACCGCAATTTTCTCGCCAGAATTGCCTATAATCGAACTTTACCGAAATTGGTCCAGGTATGCCCGTGCATGACCATTCCCTGCAACGACGCCTGGCCCAGGCCCTGGAAGGCAGCGTCGCCTTCGACATCTTCACGCGCGGCCGCTACGCCACCGATGCCTCCATCTATCAGATCATGCCCGCGGGCGTGGTGTTTCCCCAATCCACCGCCGACCTGGAAGCCACGCTCAAGATCGCCGACGAGGCGGGGGTCGCGGTCACCATGCGCGGCGCCGGCACCTCGCAGAACGGCCAACCCATCGGCGAGGGATTGATCGTCGACTGCAGCCGTTATCTCAATCGCGTCCGGCACTACGATGCGAGCGCCGCCGAGATCGTGGTCGAGCCCGGCATGGTGCTGCAGCAACTCAACAGCCAGGTCAAAGACGATGGCCTGTTCTTCCCAGTGGAACCCTCGACCGCCAGCCGCTGCACGCTCGGCGGCATGACCAGCAACAACTCCTGCGGCGCGCGCTCACTGCGCTACGGCAAGATGGTCGACAACGTGGCGGCCATCAGCGGCCTGCTGGCCGACGGCGATGCCTTTACCTTCACCGCCGGGCACGCCGGCGGCGCTCGCGGCAGCGAGCGCATCACGAGGCTCGCCAGTGCCATGCTCGCCCTGGCGACGCGCGAGCGCGCCGAAATCGAACGTAAATTCCCCAAGCTGCAGCGCCGCGTCGGCGGCTACAACCTCGATGAGCTGCTGCGGCCCGAGGCCAATTTCGCCGGCCTGCTCGTGGGCTCCGAGGGCACGCTCGCCGCCATGAGCGAGCTGCGACTGAAGCTCGCGCGCCTGCCGGCGCACCGCGTGCTCGGCATCTGCCATTTCCCCTCATTCCGCGACAGCATGCAGACCACGCAGCACATCGTGGCGCTCAATCCCACCGCGGTGGAACTGGTCGATCACAATGTACTGACCATGGGAGCGGAAATTCCGCTGTTCCAGCAAACCCTCGCTGACATCACCCGTGGCCAGCCCAATGCGCTGCTGCTGGTGGAATTCGCCGGCGAGCAGCTGGAGCCGCTGCGCGCGGATCTGCGCCGCCTGTCCAGCTGCATGGCCGATCACGGCTTTGCCGATGCGGTGGTGGAAGTGGTGGAGCCGGCGCGTCAGCGCCGCGTGTGGGAGATGCGCGAAGCCTGTCTCAATATCGTGGTGTCCATGAAGGGCGACGGCAAGCCAGTATCCTTCATCGAGGATTGCGCGGTGCCGCTGGAGGTGCTGGCGGATTACACCGACGCCATCAGCGAGCTGTTTGCCCGCCATGGCACGCGCGGCACCTGGTACGCGCACGCCTCCGTGGGTTGCCTGCACGTGCGACCGATATTGAACATGAAAGAGGAGGGCGATGTGCGCAAGATGCGCGCCATCGCCGAAGCCGCCTGCACCCTGGTGCAGCAGTTCAAGGGTTCTT
This sequence comes from Steroidobacteraceae bacterium, assembly GCA_036496405.1. GTDB lineage: Bacteria > Pseudomonadota > Gammaproteobacteria > Steroidobacterales > Steroidobacteraceae > FEN-1191. Next base: position 2,662 of record DASXLF010000245.1, read on the forward strand.
ATTCCGGTGAACACGGCGATGGCATCTCGCGCTCGGAATTCATCGCGCCCATGTTCGGCGAACGCCTCACGCGCGCGTTCGAAGCCGTGAAGGACGGCTTTGATCCCGGTGGCCGTCTCAATCCCGGCAAGCTGGTGCGGCCATACCGCATGGATGATCGTTCGGTGATGCGCTTTCGCGCCGGCTATGCCGCCGCGGAGCCTGCGCGCACGGTGCTGGACTGGAGCGACACCGGCGGCTTCGGCGGCGCGGTGGAAATGTGCAACAACAACGGTGCCTGCCGCCAGAAGGCCAGCGGCATCATGTGCCCGTCCTATCGCGCCACCCAGGATGAACAGCACGTCACCCGCGGCCGCGCCAACTCGCTGCGGCTGGCGATCTCCGGCCAGCTCGGCCCGCAGGCCTTCACGCATCCGGACATGAAGGCCACGCTGGATCTGTGCGTGTCGTGCAAGGGCTGCCGGCGCGAGTGTCCCACCGGGGTCGACATGGCGAAGATGAAGATCGAATTTCTGCATCACTACTACGCCCGCCACGGCACCCCGCTGCGCGAACGGCTGATCGCGCACCTGCCGCGCTATGCGCCGCTGGCATCCGCCCTGGCGCCGCTGATGAACGCGCGCGATGCGCTGCCGGGACTGGCCTGGGTGAGCGAGAAGCTGTTGCGCTTGAGCGCCCGGCGCAGCCTGCCGCGCTGGCGCAAGCCCTGGCGCGAAACCGGCGCGCGCTCCAGCGCCGCGGCCGTGCAGGGCGACGGCCGGGATATCGTGCTGTTCGGCGATACCTTCAACCGCTACTTCGAACCGGACAATCTGGCCGCGGGCGAGCGCGTGCTGCGGGCCGCCGGCTATCGTCTGCATCGCACCCAGGCGCCCGGCGAGCGGCCGCTGTGCTGCGGGCGCACCTTTCTCGCCGCCGGCGATGTGGTCAACGCCAAGGTCGAAGCGCGACGCACCTGGCAATCGCTGCAGCCGTTCGTCAGCGCCGGCGCGCGCATCGTCGGACTGGAGCCCTCCTGCCTGCTGAGCTTTCGCGACGAATTCTCATCGCTGTTGCCGAAAGCCGAATCCGCGCCGCTGGCGCGCAGCGCGTTGCTGTTCGAGGAGCTGCTGGCCGCCGATTTCGCGCGCGATGCCATCCACATCGCTTTTGCGCCCCAGCGCCCCCGCAGCGCGTATCTGCACGGCCACTGCCATCAGAAGGCCTTCGATGCCATGGGCGCGGTGCACAGCGTGCTGGCCAAAGTGCCGCAACTGACGGTGAAACTCATCGACAGCAGTTGCTGCGGCATGGCCGGCAGTTTCGGATTCGCCGCCGAGAGCATCGAGGTGTCGCTGGCCATGGCGGAACTGAACCTGCTGCCGGCGGTGCGCCGCGCCGGCGCTGAGGATCTGATCGTCGCCGATGGCACCAGTTGCCGGCACCAGATTCACGATGCCGGCCGCGAGGCGCTGCACGTGGCGCGCGTGCTGGATGCGGCACTGGCGCGCGCCCCATAGCGTCAGCTTCCCGCCGCTATTTGGGATCGTATTGCAGCGCGTACAGCCCGGCGTTGGTATCCGACAGCAGCATGACGCCGTTCGGATCCACATACACATCGCACGAGGAGGTGACGGGTACGGCATTGGGTCGTATGTCCACTAGCCGCTCGGGCGGCGGGGTCACGAAGTAGCCGGTCTGCCGCGGTTGAAAGGGATTGGAGACGTCGAACACGCGCAGCCCGGCGTTGTAGTAGGTGGCGAACACCAGGTTGGAGCTGATCAACGATCCCGGCCGGTTCTCGTGCAGGTTGTGCGGCCCGAATTTGCCGCCCTTGGCGCAGAAATCCTGCTCCGCCGGCGTCGGCAGGGTGGCAATGGATACCGGATTGGCCGGCTCACGGATGTCGAATATCCAGCTGTGCGGTATGCCGTTGGCACAGTTTTCAGTAGTGGCCTCATCGGCCACGATCAGCAGATCGCGCTCGAGAAAGGGCAGTGCCGTGTGCGTGCCGCCGCCAAAGGGCGGCGCCCATTGCCGATGCACCAGCAGCTTCGGCTGCGTCGGATCCTTGACGTCGTGAATGGTCAGTCCGCCATCACGCCATGAGCCGAAGGCCAGATCCCCGCGCACGATGGCGTGATGCAGCGCCCAGCGCTGACCGGGGCGCCAGCTCGGCGACTCCTGTCCGGCGCGCCACATGCCCGGCAGCCACCATTGCGCTGCCAGTCTCGGTGCGGCCGGATCGGCCAGATCCACCACCGCCAGGATGTGATCGGAAAAGCCATCGAAATGCGCCGACATGTAGGCGTAGCGGCCGCCGATATACCAGATGCGGTGCAGGCCGATGCCCGGCATGGCCAGGAAGGCAATCTCGCGCGGCGCGGTGGGATCGGACACGTCGTAGATGCGCAGTCCGGCGGCGAAGTCCTGCTCGCGCCGGCGCGAAAAGGAATCGGCCAGCGGGTTGTCGAAGTATTGCGCCTGCGCCTGGTATTTCTGCAATGCCCAGACGTTGGCGGCGTTCACCACCAACAATAAATTCTCGTGCAGCTGCAGATGCGGTGCGCGCGTGTTGGGCGGTGCGGGCACGAAGGCCACGGCGCGCAGGTGGCGCGGATCGCGCACGTCGATGACCGAGAAGCCGTCGGCAAACATGTGACCGACGAAGGCGTAGCCGTCCTTGACCATGATCTGCACGCCGTCGGGCCGTCCGCCCTGATCGCTGCGTCCCAGGAAACGAACATTGTTCGCGCTCGCCTCATCGGCCTCGGTGGAGTGGTTCATGATGTTTGCGTGCCTTGCAGTACGTGTCAGCCGGTGGGGGAGGCCACATCGTCGAGGCCGCGGCCCTTGGCTTCCGGTCCGAGCTGCGTCACCGATGCGGCCGCGATCAACAACAGTATGGCCAGAAAAATGACCACGCCCATCAGGCCGTAGCCGATCTGGATCGCGAGAATAGCCGGCAATGCAAAGGCATTGCCCAGGCGACCGATACCCGCGGCCAGCCCAAAGCCGGAGGCGCGCGCGTTGGTGGGGAATACCTCGGAGGCGAAGATCTGCATGGAGTTGCCCGCCACCTGGTAGAAAAAGATCATCAGGAAGCCGGCGGCCAGGAGCTGCATATCGCTGCGCGCGGTGCCGAAGGCGATGGCCGTGATGCCGGCCAGGATGAATGCGATCACCGATGTGGGTTTGCGGCCGAAGCGGTCGAGCGCGTACATCATGAACAGGCTCGCGCACGGCGCCGCCAGGGTCATGCCGAAGGTGTAGCCCAGGGACTTGGTGATGGTGAAGCCGCGGCTGTTCATGATGCCGGGCAGCCAGGTGCCGAAGCCGATGGTGACGCTGAAGAAAGCGCTGAAGCAGATCATGCCGGCGATCAGGCGGCGCGGAAAATGCCGCAACACCACCATGAACGGATCGCTGCGGGTATCACTGGCGGCATCGTGCGCCAGCGGCCCGGGAGGCGGCGCGATGCCCAGCCGCGCCAGCACCGCCAGCGCCCGAGCGCCCTGGCCGTGCGTGGCCAGCCAGCGCGGCGACTCCGGCAGACTGAAGCGCAGCGCAAACACGATCAGCGCTCCGGCGCCGATCACCACCCAGATGCCGCGCCAGCCCAGTGGGCCGCGCGCGTACAGGGTGAACACGGCCGCGATCGGCCACACGCAGGCGCCGCCGATGAAATGAATCAGCGCCAGTATGCGGCCGCGGATGCGCTTGGGCGCGTACTCCCCGGCGTAGGTGAAGCACAGCGGCTGCTCGGCACCCAGGCCTATCCCGGCCAGGAAACGAAACGCGCCCAGCCACAGATAATTGGGCGAGAAGGCACTGGCCACCGTGGCCAGCCCGAACAGCAGCAGATTGAACTGGTAGACACTCTTGCGGCCGATGCGATCGGTGAACTGTCCCTGGCCCACCGAGCCGATGAACAGTCCCACCAGCGTGGCGCTCTGCACCAGTCCGGCCTGCGCGGCGCTCGAGAATCCCGAGTGCACCATATCGGGAATCAACGAACCCATGACCACGAAGTTCAGCACATCAAAAAAATAGCCGGCCGCGATCAAGCTGAAGATGCGCACGTGCAGCGGCGTGATGGCCGCGCTGTCGAGCCCCGCGGCCACAAACGCCTCGATGGTGGGTGTCCCCGTGGCCGTGCTCATGGCGGCAGGCTCGCCAGATAAGCCGACAGGTCGATGAAATCCTCATCGCTGAGCGTGGCGGCGATCGGCTTCATCAGCGCCGCCGAGGCGCCGTCGCGCGTGCCGGTCTGAAAAGCAAACAACTGCCGGGCGATGTAGAGCGCCGAGGCACCGGCAATGCCGGGCACGGCATTCATGCCCGTCAGCCGCGCGCCATGACAGCTGGTGCAGGCCGCGGTCTTGCCGCCACCGGTGCTGGCCAGCGCGCGTCCCTTGGCCACGCTGCCCACGGGCACGTATGCGATGAAGCCGGAGTTCGGATCACGCCGCAGCGCCCGCTGCGGGTTCTGCGGCAGTTCGACAATGCGCTGGCCGAGCGCTTCGCGGCCGCCGCCGGGCAGCGGCAGGCGCATGCGCCCGGGGTTGCCATAACTGACGGACACGCTGGTGGTCTCGATGACCTTGATCCAGCGCCGTGGGGTGAGGGCGGCGAACCACTGGCTCGCCGCCAGCGCATCCTCGACCGAGAGAGCGCGCGCGATGGCGCTCATGCGCACCGGATCCTGGCGAGCACCGCTTCTGAAGTCGGCCAGCTGGCGTTCCAGGTACGCCGCCGGCAAGCCCGCCAGATGCGAGGACTCGGGATGGCCCATGCCGGAAGTCAGGTGACAGGCGGCGCAGGCCAGCGCCGCGCCACTGCCGTGCACCACGGCCGTGGGTGGCGGCGCATGCCGGTGGGGAAACCAGTCCACGGTATTGGACAGATCATTAATCTGCGCGGCCGTGAAGTGCAGCGTGCTGCCGGGCACGGAGTGTGTGCGCCCGTCATCGCTCGCCGGCGGTTGCACGGCGCTGGACTGCGGATAGGCCCACTCGGGACGATCGGCGGCCCCGCTCGCGAGGCTGGCGCAGCAGCTGAGCGCGGCGAGCAGCAAGACGAGACAGGGCCGTGATGGCTTCAACTCGTGGCTTTCGTTGGCGGCAATCATATGAAACTGCGGCTGATGAACCAGAACGTGCCCACCGCCACCAGTCCGGCGGCTACGGTATCGACCACGATGGGGCGCGGTAGCGATAGTTTCACGCGCGCCAGCACTGTCACCAATCCGATCAGCGCCAGCACCAGCGACAGCTGACCGATCTCCACACCGATATTGAATCCGAACAGGATCTGCGCCAGCTTGTTGGCCGGCAATTGCATCTCCAGCAAGGTGGCGGCAAAGCCGAAGCCGTGGATCAGCCCGAATACCAGCGTTACCACCAGGCGCAAGCGTCCGGCATCGCGCATCTGCCCGGACAACATCAGATAGTTCCAGCAGAACAGTGCCGCACCCAGCAGCAGCAGCGGCGGCAGCGTGCCGATGCCGGCAAAGCTGACACCCGCCATCACCAGTAGCGGCACACCGATGCCCGTGGCCACCGTGCCCGGCCGGCGCGTGGCCACGGCGATGTTTTCCGCACCGATCATGGCGATGGTCAGCGCCACCAGCGCATCGATGTATTCCGCGTGCGGGCGCAGCAGCCCGGTCACCGCCAGCGCCAAGGTGATGCTGTGACCGATGGTGAAGCCGGTGACCACGAACACCAGATCGCGCAGCCGCCGCGAGATCAGCACCAGGCCCAATAGAAAGGACATGTGATCCGGTCCGGTCAGAATGTGCATGATGCCGAGGCGGATGTAGTCGAAGAAGCTGGCATCGCGCAGTTGCGAATCGCCGGCGGCCTCGATCTGCTGTTGATCCTGGGTGAACATCTGTTCGATGAACTGACCATCGCCGGTTTCGATCTGCGCAAAGGTCACGTGCGAGGGCACCAGCGCGAAGAACGCCGAGGAGTGCAGCGTGATGTGGCTGGCGCCGGCACAGGTGAAGGTGAGCTCAAAACGGCGAAACTGCGAGGTCGCGGCCAGCGCCCGGCCCGCATTCACCGCGCACGGCGCGCCGGCGCTGCTCACCCACAGGTGCTGGCGCAGGTAATCCAGTACCCGCGCATCCGGTGGCTGCGGCTCATCGCCGCTGGCCAGCCGCTTGGACTCGAGCAGTGGAATCGTGAATGACAGGTGCACCACATTGCCGGCGATCTGCCACACCGAATGCGTCTCGCTCTTGGTATGTGCCTGCGCAGTGGCGCCCCAGAACGCCAGCAGTGCCAGGGCGCAGCACCGGTAGCCGCGCGCGCTCACGGTGGTGCCTCCTGCAGCGCGCGCGCATCGGCGGACAACAGAATGTCGGCGCGGCCGCGCAGATAGCGCACATTGGCGTCGCGTACACGGGCCTGCGCATCGTTCTTATAGTCGGTCCACACCTTGTCGGCGGCCTGGGCATAGTCCTGCGGCGCCGGCAGTTGATGCTGCAGCATCACCACCACGTGCACGCCGTCGCTGTGGACGATGGGATCGGAGACCTCGCCCGCCGGCAGCGTCGCGACCACCGCATACACCGGTGCAGCCAGTTTGGCCTTGGCCGCGAATTCAAAAATCTGCCCGGTGTCCGGGTGACCGGCATCCATCAGGGCACCGGAATCCTCGAGCCGGAAGCGCTGCTTGGCCTGATCTACCGATAGGCCGGCACGCAGCGCTTGCACTGCCTGCTGCGCCTGCGCCATGGCCTGTTCGCCGCTGACAGCAGCGCCGGTGCGTGCCACCAGGTCGCGCATGCGCAGTGTGCCTTCGGTGACATAGCGCTCGCGGTGCGCCTGATAGTACTCGCGCAGCTGCTGCTCGCTGGGCTGCTGTGCCAGCACATCCGCCGACACCTCCAGTTCCACCCCATTCACCATGGCCGTGCGCACGTCCGGATCGAAACTGGGCAGATCGAGCTCCAGACCGCGTTGCACCTGCAGCTCCTCGGCCAGCATGTCCTGCAGCACTTTCTGCCGCTGCGGCACCGTGGACTGCGCGAATGGGGTGGAGAACTGCGTCTGCACCTGGGTCATGAAATCGCTACGCAGAATAGGATGGTTGTTGACCAGCGCCAGATCCTCCGGCGGTACCGAATGCGAGCGCGTGCCTTTGGCGGTGAACAAGCCGTAGCCGGCAATGACCAGGCCGATCAATGCCCCCAGGGCGAAGAACAGCATCGAGCGCCGCACCTGTGGCGTCGATGGATCAAAAAAACTGCCCGGCGGTGGC
>DASXLF010000246.1:0-22354 GCA_036496405.1 Steroidobacteraceae bacterium
GCCGCTCCGGCAGCCCCGATGGCCACGCCGCCCGCTGACAGCAGCAGCACCGCAACCCCCGCAGCTCCGGCTGACAGCAGCAGCAGCGGCGGCGCCATGTCGGCCGCACCTGCCCCGACCCCGCCCAAGTAATCGGTCGGAGTCCGTCTAGGCCGACGAGCGACGAGCTCGTGGGAAAGCCCGTGCAGGCCGGAACACTCCGGTCTGCCGGGCTTTCCTGTTTATCCGCTTTGCCATGCACCAAGTCAGTCTCAGGGACGCCCGCACACGCAACGACCGACGCTGGATCGAGGGTGTCTATCGTGACTACCTGACCGACCTGGCCCCCGCGGCCACCGGTATATTCCCGGCGCTGGGCGAAATCGGGCATCGCGAACCCGATCAGCTGCTGCGCTGGTTCGATGATCGCAGCGCGCAGGTGCTGACAATTCTTTACAGCCTGGATCCTGCCGGGTTCGCGATGGTGCGTCGTCGACCGCCCCCCGCCGGCAGCCCCGATGCCAAAGCCGAATTCTCCATGGCCGAGTTCTTCATCGCCCGGCAATGGCGCCGGCGCGGAATCGGGGCGCAGGCCGTGCGGCTGTTATTTGATCGCTTTGACGGCAACTGGCTGATCACCGAGCACGTGCGCAACAACGTGGCCGTCAAGTTCTGGCGCCGGGTGGTGAGCGCCTACACCCAGGGCAAGTACCAGGAGCGTATCGTCAACGGCGAGGTGCAGCAGCGCTTCGTATCGGGACCGCTGCCGCGCTAGCGGCGGCGCGCACCGGCTTGGGCGCCGGGGTCGGCGCCAGCATCGGCCGCAGATAGCTGCCGGTGATGGACTCGGGTACCTTGCAGATCGCTTCGGGTGTGCCGGCCGCCACCACGCGTCCGCCGCGTTCACCGCCGCCCGGCCCCAGGTCGATGACATAGTCGGCAGTCTTGATCACATCGAGATTGTGCTCGATCACCACCAGCGTGTTGCCGGCGTCACGCAGTTGATGCAGTACCCGCAGCAGCTGCGCGATATCGTGGAAATGCAGCCCGGTGGTGGGTTCATCGAGAATATAGAGCGTGCGGCCGACGCCGCGTTTGGCCAGCTCGCGCGCCAGCTTGATGCGTTGCGCCTCTCCGCCCGAGAGCGTGGTGGCGTTCTGGCCGAGCTTCAGATAGGACAGGCCCACGTCCATCAATGTGCGCAGTTTCACCGCGATCGCCGGCACATTCTCGAACAGCCGCTGCGCCTCCTCGACGGTGGTGTCGAGCACCTGATGAATGCTGCGGCCGCGATACTGGATCTCCAGGGTCTCGCGGTTGTAGCGGCGTCCGCGGCAGACATCGCACGGCACGTAAATGTCGGGCAGGAAATGCATCTCCACCTGGATCACGCCATCGCCCTGGCAGGCCTCGCAGCGTCCGCCCTTGACGTTGAAGCTGAAGCGGCCGGCGTCGTAGCCGCGGGCACGCGATTCCGGCACGGCAGCGAACAGTTCGCGCACCGCGGTGAACAGGCCGGTGTAGGTCGCGGGATTGGAGCGCGGGGTGCGGCCGATCGGATTCTGGTCGATCTCGATCACGCGTTCGAAACGCTCGAGACCGTCGATGCCGTCGCAGGGGCTGGCGCCATCGAGACTGGAGCCGTTGAGGCGCGCGGCGGCGTAGCGGTACAACGTGTCCTCAACCAGGGTCGATTTGCCGGAGCCGGAGACGCCGGTCACGCAGGTGAGTACGCCGAATGGCACCGCCACGGTCACATCCTGCAGGTTGTTGCCACGCGCGCCGCGAATGGTGATCCACTGGTCACTGGCCGCGCCGCGCCGGCGCGCGGGTACCGGAATGCGCTCGCGACCGGATAGATAGGCCCCGGTCAGGGAGGCGGGGTCGGCTTCGATCTGTCCCGGGGTGCCCTGGGCGACCACCTGTCCGCCGTGCGCACCGGCGCCGGGACCCAGGTCCACCACGTAATCGGCCGCGCGAATCGCATCCTCATCGTGCTCGACCACGATCACGGTGTTGCCCAGGTCACGCAGCCGCTTGAGAGTGGCCAGCAGGCGCTCGTTATCGCGCTGATGCAGGCCGATTGAGGGCTCATCGAGGATGTACATGACGCCGGTCAGCCCGGATCCCACCTGGCTCGCCAGCCGGATGCGCTGCGCCTCGCCGCCGGACAGCGTGCCGGCGCCGCGATCCAGCCCGAGATAGTCCAGGCCCACATCCACCAGGAAGCGCAGCCGCTCGCTGACCTCGCGCACAATGCGTGCGGCCACTTCCGCGCGCCAGCCGTCGAGCCTCAGGTGCGCGAAGTACACGGCTGCCTGTCCCACGGTCAGGCGCGTGATCGCCGGCAGGTTGCGGCCGTCGATGAGTACCGAGCGCGCGGCTTCATTCAGGCGCGCGCCGCCGCAATCCACGCAGGCGCGCACACCCAGGTATTTGCGCAGCTCCTCGCGCACCGCCGGCGAGTCGGTCTCGCGAAAACGCCGCTCCAGGTTTGGCACGATGCCTTCGAAGGCGTGACGCTTGCGGCTGCCCGGGCCGGCACCTTCGCGGTAGCGAAACTCGATCTGCTCCTCACCGCTGCCGGACAGCAACAGACGCTGCACGCTCTCGGGCAGCTCGCTCCAGGGAACTTCCAGGTCGAAGTGGTAATGGCGCTCGAGCGATTTGAGCATTTGGAAGTAGTGCGCATTGCGCCGGTCCCAGCCGCGCACGGCGCCGCCGGCCAGCGACAGGTGCGGGTGCACCACCACGCGCTCGGGATCGAAGAACTCCTGGAACCCCAGCCCGTCGCAGGTGGGGCAGGCGCCGGCGGGATTGTTGAACGAGAACATGCGTGGCTCGAGCGGCGGCACCGAGAAGCCGCATTGCGGACAGGCGTGCCGGCTCGAGAACAGCAATGGTTTGAGCGCGGCGTTGTCCGGAAATACCACTTCGGCGATGCCGTTGCCGAGCGCGATGGCGGTCTCGAAAGACTCGGCCAGCCGCTGGCTGGCTTCCGGGCGCACGCGAAAGCGATCCACCACGGCCTCGATGGTGTGGCGGCTCTTAGGATCGAGTTTGGGCACGGCATCGATCTCGTGCACGCTGCCGTCGATGCGCACCCGCACGAAGCCCTTGCCGGCGAGCTCGGCAATGACCTGCGCGTGTTCGCCCCGCCGCTCCTCGACCAATGGGGCCAGCAGCAGCGCCAGTTCGCCGTGCGGCGCCAGCAGCGTCTGGTCGACCATCTGGCTCACGGTCTGAGCCGCCAGGTCAATGCCGTGACGCGGGCAGCGCGGCAGGCCGGCGCGCGCGTACAGCAGCCGCAGGTAGTCGTAGATTTCGGTCACCGTGCCCACGGTGGAGCGCGGATTGTGCGAGCCGCTCTTCTGCTCGATGGCGATGGCCGGAGACAGTCCCTCGATGCTGTCGATGTCAGGCTTGTCCATGACCGCCAGGAACTGGCGCGCGTACGAGGACAAGGATTCGACGTAGCGGCGCTGCCCTTCGGCATACAGGGTATCGAACGCCAGCGAGGACTTGCCGGAGCCCGACAGGCCGGTGAGCACGATCAGCCGTTCGCGTGGCAGGTCAAGGTCGATATTGGCCAGGTTGTGGGTGCGGGCGCCGCGGATGCGGATGGTCTGCATGGTCAGTCTTGGAGAATCCAGAGGTGCGAAAGGACAAACAACCACTATAAACGCAGCGGCGGCCCAGACCCAAAAACACTACAATGGCGGCTCACCGGGACCGATCTCACGACGAGGCTAAACATGGCGCGCGGTATCAATAAAGTGATCCTCATCGGACATCTGGGCGCCGATCCGGAGACCCGGGCCATGCCCTCGGGCATGAGCGTTGCCAACCTGCGGCTGGCGACTACCGAGAGCTGGAAGGACAAGACCTCCGGCGAGCAGCAGGAGCGCACCGAATGGCACAACGTGGCCCTGTTCGGCCGGCTGGGCGAGATCGCCGCCGAATACCTGCGCAAGGGCTCACAGGTCTATATTGAGGGCCGATTGCGCACCCGCAAGTGGCAGGACAAGGAAGGCCGCGATCGCTACACCACCGAGATCGTCGGCAACGAGATGCAGATGCTGGGCGGCCGCGGCGGAGCCGGCGGCGGCATGCGGGACGCGGGCGGCGGCATGACCGAGCACAGTCCGCGCAGCGAGCCTTCAGAAGGTGCGGCGGCTGGCGCCGGTGCCTCGCGCGAGGATTTCGATGACGATATTCCGTTCTAGCGCTGCGCTTATAACTGTTTGATTCTATTTGATTGTACTGCCCACGCGACGCCATTTTCGAGCGTTTCGCGTTTCCTGGGCGGCCCAAAACCGCTACCCTCTGTAGCCGTATAGCTGATGTCCATGGCCGGGCACTACTACATCAAGACCTTTGGCTGCCAGATGAACGAGTACGACTCCGCCCGCATGGCGGACGTGCTGCGCGCCAGCGTGGGTTTGGAGTCCACCGACGATCCGGCGCAGGCCGATGTGCTGCTCATGAACACCTGCTCGGTGCGCGAGAAAGCACAGGACAAGGTCTACTCGCTGCTCGGCGAATGGCGACTGCTCAAGCAGCAGCGTCCGGGCCTCATCATCGGCGTCGGCGGCTGTGTCGCCAGCCAGGAAGGCGAGGCCATCACGGCGCGGGCGCCGTTCGTGGACCTGGTGTTCGGGCCGCAGACCCTGCACCGGCTGCCCGACATGATCGAGCAGTTCAAGCGACACGGCCGTTCCGTGCTCGATCTGAGTTTTCCCGCGATCGAGAAATTCGACGCCCTGCCCGAACCCCGGGCGGAAGGCACGCGTGCCTACGTGTCGGTGATGGAAGGCTGCAGCAAGTACTGCAGCTTCTGCGTCGTGCCTTATACGCGCGGCGATGAGATCAGCCGCGGCTTCGACTCGGTGCTGCGGGAGGTGCGCGCGCTCGCGCGCCAGAATGTGCGCGAGATCGTGCTGCTGGGGCAGAACGTCAACGCCTACGCCGGCGCCATGGCCGACGGCGCCACGGTGGATCTGTCCACGCTCATGCATCATGTGGCGGCCATACCCGGCATAGAGCGCATACGCTTCACCACCTCGCACCCGCTGGAGTTCAGCGACAGCCTGATCGAGGCGTACGCGAGCCTGCCGCAGCTGGCCAATCACCTGCATCTGCCGGTGCAGAGCGGTTCGGACCGCATCCTCTCGCTCATGAAGCGCGGCTACACCACTCTGCAGTACAAGGAGCGTATCCGCGCGCTGCGCGCCGTGCGTCCGGACATCGCCATCTCCACCGACATCATCGTTGGCTTTCCCGGCGAGACTGAACGCGACTTCGACGCCACGCTCAAGCTGGTGGCGGATGTGCGCTTCGATCAGTCGTTCTGCTTTCTCTACAGCCGCCGGCCCGGCACACCGGCGGCCTCGTTGCCCGATGAAGTGCCGCTGGCGATCAAGCAGCAGCGGCTGGCACAGTTACAGGCTCTGCTGGATGCCCAGGCGCTGGCCATCAGTACCGCCATGGTAGGCAGCGTGCAGCGCGTGCTGGTGGAGCGCGGCGCCAAGAAGGGCGCGGGCGATCTTGCCGGGCGCACCGAGAACAATCGCTGGGTGAATTTTGCCGGACCGGCGTCGCTGCTGCAGCGCTTCGCCGACGTGCTGGTCACGGAAGCACGGCCGCACTCGCTGCGCGGCGCATGGCGGGGGCCTGAAGCCGCGTGAGCCCTGGCGCCGCCGCAGCCCGCGAATTCGCCCTCGAGCCTGCGGACAACGCGCGCCTGGCGAGCCTGTGCGGACCGCTGGATGCCAACCTGCGACTGGTGGAATCGCGATTGGGCACCCAGATCCGCCGCCGCGGACATTCCTTTCGCGTGCTGGGCGAACGCGCCGCTTCGACCGAGGCGGTACTCAAAGACCTGTTCGCGCAGACCCAGCACCGCGAAGTCACGCCCGAGCAGGTGCATCTGTGTCTGGTCGAGTATGCCAATGGCGGTGCCGACGACGGCCGCGACAGCGTCGCCATCGAGGGCGAACGCCCGGGGCAGGCGCGGCGCGACAGCATTCGCGCTCGCGGCGCGCATCAGCGTGAATATCTCGCCAATATCCATGCGCACGATTTGAGTTTCGGCATAGGACCGGCCGGCACGGGCAAGACTTATCTGGCCGTGGCCTGTGCCGTCGAGGCCTTGCAGGCCGAACGCGTGCGCCGCATCGTACTGGTGCGCCCAGCGGTAGAGGCCGGCGAGCGGCTGGGATTTCTACCGGGGGACATGGCGCAGAAGGTCGATCCGTACCTGCGGCCCATGTACGACGCGTTGTACGAAATGATGGGCTACGACCGCGTGGCGCGCTTCATCGAACGCAACGCCATCGAAGTGGCGCCCCTGGCCTTCATGCGCGGCCGATCGCTGAACGAGTCATTCATCATCCTCGATGAGGCGCAGAACAGCACCATCGAACAGATGAAGATGTTCCTGACACGCATCGGCTTTGGTTCGCGCGCCGTGGTCACGGGGGATCTGACCCAGACCGACTTGCCCAGCGGGCGCATGTCCGGCCTGCAGCACGCGCAGATGATCCTGCGCGGCGTCAGCGGCGTGGCGTTCACGCTGTTCGATGCCGGCGACGTGGTGCGCCACCCGCTGGTTCAGCGCATCGTGCAGGCCTACGAGTCGCACGAACGCGCGGACCGGCCATGAAGATCAGCATCGTGCGCAGCGTGCGCGCCGGCTGGCTGCCGCCAGCGCGTGATCTGCAGGGATGGGCAGCGGCGGCGCTGGGTCGTCGGGCGGCGGGCCGCGAGCTGTCAGTGCTGCTGGCCGGCCGCGCCCGCAGCCGCGCGCTCAATGCCCGCTATCGCGGCCGCGATCATGCCACCAATGTACTGTCCTTCCCGGCATCGCCGGCGGCCGCGGCGCCCTCGGGAGTGTTGGGCGAGCTGGTGATCTGCCCGGCGGTATTGCGCCAGGAGGCGCGGGCGCAACGCAAGAGCGCACGCGCGCACTGGGCTCACATGGTGGTGCACGGCGTATTGCACCTGATGGGCTACGACCATGAGCGGCCTGCTGACGCGCAACGTATGGAGCGGCGCGAGATTCGCGCCCTGCGCCAGCTCGGCTTCGCCAATCCGTACCGCATTCATCGGAGCACCGTCAATCATGGCTAAAGGCAACCCAGGCAACACCGGCGCGAGCGGACGCTGGCGTTCGGCGTTCACGCGCACCCTGGCCGCGGGCGTCAAGGACCGGGCGCAGCTGGTGGAAATGCTGGCCGAGTCGCAGCAGCGCGGGGTGCTGGACGCCGAGGCGTTCGCCATGCTGGAAGGCGCGCTTGCGGTCGCCGATCTGCAGGTGCGCGACATCATGATTCCACGCACGCAGATGGTGTGCCTGCGGCGCGACGATGCGATCGCGCACATTCTCGCGGCCGTGGTCGAATCGCGTCACTCGCGCTTTCCGGTGCTCGACGGCGATCGCGACGATGTCGCCGGCATTCTGCTCGCCAAGGACCTGCTGCGGCTGTTTGCTGGCACGACCCCGGCGATTTTCGACATGCGTGAATATTTGCGGCCGGCCGTGTTCGTGCCCGAATCCAAGCGGCTCAATGTGCTGCTGCGTGATTTTCGCGACAGCCGCAACCACATGGCGATCGTGGTCGATGAATACAGCGGCGTGGCCGGATTGGTGACGATCGAGGACGTGATCGAGCAGATCGTCGGTGATATCGATGATGAGTTCGACGTCGAGGACGATCAGAACATCCGCCGCGAGGACGAGCGCCAATTCAGCGTCCGCGGCAGTACCCGCATCGACGAGTTCAATCAGTACTTCAATGCCGGACTGCCGGAAGGGGAGTTCGACACGGTCGCGGGTCTGGTCATGAAGCAACTCGGACGCATGCCCAGGCGCGGAGAGAGCGTCATGCTCGGGCTGTTCGAGTTTCGCGTCATGCGTACCGACCGGCGCCGCATCGACAGCCTGCGGGTGACCATTCCGCCGCAGTACCAGCCGCCGGCGCCCGCGGAGTGAATGCGCCGGGTTCGGCGGCGCTGAACTACGCCATCGCGCTCGCGGCCGGAGCGACGCTGGCGTGCGCGTTCGCGCCATTGAATCTCTGGCCGCTGGCGTTGCTATGCCCGGCGCTGCTCATGTGGCTATGGGAAGGCAGCACGCCTGCGCGCGCGGCCTGGAACGGGTTCGCGTTCGGCGCGGGCACGTTTGGACTGGGTACCTGGTGGCTGTATATCAGCGTGCACGGTTTCGGCGGCGCACCGATCTGGCTCACGCTGATCGTGGTACTCGGTCTGGTGGGGATCATGGCAGCGTATCACGCGCTGCTGGGATTTCTGGCCGCGCGCTTCCTGCCCGCGCGCGGAGCCTGGCGCTACCTGGTGGGACTGCCGGCATTGTGGCTGCTCATCGAATGGTGGCGCGGTTGGTTCCTGTCCGGATTTCCATGGCTGACCCTGGGACTGTCGCAGACCGATACCTGGTTGCGCGGCTTTGCGCCCATCACCGGGGTGTATGGCATATCGGCGCTGTTGTTGCTCGGCAGCGGCGCGCTGCTGGCGCTGTGGCGCGGGCCTGCGCGACTGCGCTTCCTGGCGGCACTCCTGCTGCTGCTGCCCTGGCCACTGGGTGCGCTGCTCGGTCGCATCGACTGGACGCACGATGCCGGGCCGCCGGTCACGGTGGCGGTACTTCAAGGGGCGATTCCTCAGGATCTCAAGTGGCAGGCCGACAATGTCGAACCCACGCGCGCGCTGTACACGCGCCTGAACGATGAGGCGCTCGGTGCGCAGCTGATCGTGTGGCCGGAAGCGGCATTGCCTGAGCTCGCGAACGAGATACCTCGTTACCTCGGGCAGCTGTGGTCGCGCTCGCGCCTGCATGGTTCGGATCTGGTCATGGGTGTCATCCGTGCCGATGACGCCGACAACGACTACAACTCGATCATGACGCTGTCGGATCGCATGAGCTTCTACGACAAGCATCATCTGGTGCCGTTCGCCGAGTACATTCCGGCGCCGCCGGTGGTGCGCTCGTGGCTGCGGCTGATGAATCTGCCGAATCTGGACTTCGCCGCCGGGGCGGCCGAGCAGCCGGCGGTGGCCGCCGGCGGTACCGTGCTGGCACTCAACATCTGCTACGAGGATGCCTACGCCAGCGCCAACCTTCAGGTCCTGGGGCGTGCGCGCGTTCTGGTCAATGTCACCAACGATGCCTGGTTCGGGCATTCGTGGGCGCGTTACCAGCATTTCCAGATTTCACGCATGCGCGCCATCGAGGCGCAGCGGCCACTGGTACGTGCGGCCAATGACGGCATCTCGGCGCTGGTGGGTGCGCGCGGGCAGGTGCTGGCGCAGGCGCCGGAGTTCAAGGCCGTAGTGCTGCGGGGAACCGTACAGCCGCGCGCCGGTCTACCTCCCTTTGCGCGGTTCGGCAATGTCCCAGCCGTCATTCTGGCACTCCTCGGGGCAGCCCTCGCGGTAAGGCGCCGGCGTTGAACCGGAACCGTCCCATCGCCCGCAGGTCTATCATGCACAGTTATTCCATCGGATCGGAGTAGATAAGATATGTCGCATCAGGATGTGGGCTCCCGGCTGCTGGGAGCCATTGCCCTTGTGAGCTTGTTCGCGGCCTGTTCGCCGCAATCCTCGACCGCCGCGGCCCCGCCCGACGCGCCCGCACAGGCGCCGATACAGGTGGCGGCCGCCGCACCGGTAGCGGTTCCGGTCACCAGCCCGCTGGTGCGCGGGCTGCCGGACTTTGCCGATCTGGTGTCGCAGGTCGGCGCCGCCGTGGTCAACGTACAAGTGGTGGAAAAGCCCGCCGGCAGCGGCAAT
This sequence comes from Steroidobacteraceae bacterium, assembly GCA_036496405.1. GTDB lineage: Bacteria > Pseudomonadota > Gammaproteobacteria > Steroidobacterales > Steroidobacteraceae > FEN-1191. The sequence goes on from DASXLF010000246.1 coordinate 9,790, forward strand.
GCCGACTCGGACAGCGACGATGATTCGGAAGATCCGTTCGGCGATTTCTTTCGCCACTTCGGTATTCCACGCGGTGTCATCCCGCAACCGCAGCCGCGCAACTACGGTCCGGTGCGCGGGATCGGCTCGGGCTTCATCATCAGTGCCGACGGCTACATCCTGACCAACGCCCATGTGGTCAGCAACGCATCCAAGATCACGGTCAAGCTGACCGATCGGCGCGAGTTCGAGGGCAAGGTCATCGGCGTCGATGAACGCACCGACGTGGCGGTGATCAAGATCATCGCCAAGGGGAGTCTGCCGGTGGTACGGATCGGTGACTCGAGCCGGCTGCGCCCGGGCCAGTGGGTGCTGGCGATCGGCTCGCCGTTCGGGTTCGAGAACAGCGTGACCGCGGGCGTTGTCAGTGCCACGGCGCGCAGCAACGTCGGCGAAGGCGGCAACGGCTACGTGCCGTTCATTCAGTCCGACGTCGCGGTCAATCCCGGCAATTCCGGTGGACCGTTGTTCAATCTCGATGGCGAGGTCGTGGGTATCAATTCGCAGATCTACAGCCGCAGTGGCGGCTACGAGGGCATCTCGTTCGCCATCCCGATCGCGGTGGCTAACAATGTCGCCGAGCAGCTGATCAAGAACGGCCACGTGAGCCGTGGCCGCATCGGCGTCACCATCCAGGAAGTCACCGCAGCCACGGCCGAGAACTTCGGCCTCGACCGGCCGCGCGGCGCGGCCGTGGCGTCGGTGGAATCCGGCGGCCCGGCGGAGAAGGCCGGCATCGAGCCGCTCGATATTATTCTGAGCGTCAACGGCAAACAGATCGACACCTCCGATCAGCTGCCGCCGCTGATCGCCGAGATCAAGCCCGGACAGGCGGCCGCGCTCGAGGTGTGGCGCGACAAGGCGGTCAAACGCATCAGCGTTACGGTGGAGGAGCTCAAGGAAAAGACCGCGGTGGCCAGCAATCGTCGCGGTGGTCCCCAGGCCGGTGAATCGGCGGTCATCAATCGCATCGGCCTGTCGGTGCGTGCGCTCACCGTGCAGGAGAAGGCTCAACTCAAGACCCGCGGTACTCTGGTCGTGGTCGACGCCAACGGGCCGGCGGCCGATGCCGGCATGCGCGAGGGGGATGTGATCCTGAGCGTCAATCGCCAGCCGGCCACCAGCGTCGAGCAATTTCAGAATGCCGTGAAGGCGGCCGGGCACTCCGCGACCCTGCTGGTGCAGCGCGACGCCCAGCAGTCGATCGTCACCATTACGTTGCAGTAAAACCTGCGATAGCAGCGCAGCAGCGCGCGCCGGGTCCTTCGGGCCCGGTGCGCCGGCGCGCTTCGTGTATTCTTGGCTGATGCAGGAACGCTACGAGGCCGCCGCGATTGAGCGCGCGGCACAGGACTATTGGGACAGCCACCGCAGCTTCGAGGCGCGCGAAGACCCGGGCTGCGAGAAGTATTACTGCCTGTCCATGTTCCCGTACCCTTCCGGTCGGTTGCACATGGGCCACGTGCGCAACTACACCATTGGCGATGTGCTGGCGCGCTTCATGCGCATGCAGGGCCGCAACGTGCTGCAGCCCATGGGCTGGGACGCGTTTGGATTGCCGGCGGAAAATGCCGCGATCGCCAACGGCGTGCCGCCGGCGAAGTGGACGCGCGAGAACATCGCCTATATGCGCACACAGATGCGTTCGCTAGGCTTCGCGATCGACTGGAGCCGCGAACTGGCCACCTGCGACCCGAGCTACTACCACTGGAATCAGTGGCTGTTCCTGCGCATGCTCGAGCGCGGCATTGCCTATAAAAAAACCGGCGTGGTGAACTGGGATCCGGCTGATCAGACGGTGCTGGCGAATGAACAGGTCATTGACGGCCGTGGCTGGCGCACGGGGGCGCTGGTCGAAAAGCGCGAGATTCCCATGTACTACCTGCGCATCACCGACTATGCCGAGGAGCTTTTGGAGGCGTTGGCACAGTTGCCCGGCTGGCCCGAGCGCGTGCGCGTAATGCAGGCCAACTGGATCGGGCGCAGCGAGGGTGTCGAGCTGGCCTTTCCGTACGCCGATGACACGCGCGCACTGCTCGGCAGTGACGGCGCCCTCAAGGTTTTCACCACGCGCGCCGACACGCTGTTCGGCGTCACTTTCGTGGCGATCTCGGCCGAACATCCGCTGGCAACGGCCGCGGCGGCGGCCGCTGCCGCCGGCGGTAACCCGGCGCTGGCGGCGTTCGTGCAGGAGTGCCGGCGCGGCTCGACCATGGAGGTGGATGTCGCCACCGCGCAGAAGCGCGGCATGGCCACTGGCTTGCATCTACGGCATCCGCTGACCGATGAGCGCATCGCCGTCTGGGTGGCGAACTACGTGCTTATGGCCTACGGCGAAGGCGCCGTCATGGGAGTGCCGGCGCACGATGAACGCGACTTCGAATTCGCGCAGCGCTACGGCCTGCCCATACGCGCGGTAGTGCGCTCCAGCCACGGCGCCTACGAATGCGTGGGAGATGCCTGGCAGAGCGAGTACTCACAGGATGGCGTGCTCATCGACTCCGGCCGGTTCACCGGTCTGAGTTCGGCCGCCGCCATCGATGCCATCGCCGAAGAACTGGCGCAAAAGGGATTGGGGCGCAAGCGCGTGCAGTGGCGCCTGCGTGATTGGGGTATCTCGCGCCAGCGTTACTGGGGCTGTCCGATCCCACTGATCCACTGCGCTGCCTGCGGCGCCGTGCCGGTACCCGATGAGCAGCTGCCGGTGGTTCTGCCCGAGTCGCTGGTGCCCGACGGCACCGGCAATCCGCTGGCGCGCATGGCCGAATTCGTGGACGTGGCCTGCCCGCGCTGCGGCGGCCCGGCGCGGCGCGAGACCGATACCATGGATACGTTCGTGGATTCATCCTGGTATTTCCTGCGCTATGCCTGCGCCGATCAGCAGCGCGCGCCATTGGATGAACGCGCGCGCTACTGGCTGCCGGTGGATCAGTACATCGGTGGCATTGAGCATGCCATCCTGCACCTGCTGTACTCGCGTTTCTGGACCCGTGTGATGCGCGACCTGCAGCTGCTGGCACTGTCCGAGCCGTTCGCCAATCTGCTCACCCAGGGCATGGTGCTCAATCAGATCTACTACCGCACCGGTAGCGATGGCCGCCGGCAGTATCTGAATCCGGCGGACGTGGAGCCGCAGTTCGATGCCGCCGGTACGCGCATCGGTGCCATCTCGCTCAAGGACGAGGCCGCGGTCGAATACGGCGGCCTGGGTACCATGTCGAAGTCGAAGAATAATGGCGTCGATCCGCAGACCCTGGTCGAGAAGTATGGCGCCGACACGGCGCGCCTGTTCACCATGTTCGCATCGCCGCCGGAGCAGTCGCTCGAGTGGTCGGACGAAGGAGTGCAGGGGCAGTATCGGTTTCTTCGCCGGCTGTGGAAAGCGGTCTACGATCACGTGGCCGAGGACAACGTACCGCAGCTGGATTTGCGGGCACCCGAGGCCGAGGCACAGGTTTCGGAAGGGGGCCGGCTGCTGCGCCGCACGGCCCACCAGACGCTTGTCAAGGTGGGCAGCGATATCGGCCGCCGACGCACCTTCAACACCGCGATTGCCGCGGCCATGGAGTTGCTCAATGCCGTCGGTCACTACCAGGAGCGCGGCGAAGTCGCGCATGCCGTGCGCCACGAGGCGCTGGAGATCGCGGTGCTGGTGCTGTCACCCATCGTGCCGCACATCTGCCACAGCCTGTGGTTTTCGCTCGGCCACACGACCGCCGTCATCGACGAGCGCTGGCCGCAGCCGGATGCGCGGGCGCTGGCGCAGAGCATGGTGGAACTGGTGGTACAGGTGAACGGCAAACTGCGCGCGCGCATCCAGCTGCCGGTGGGCGCGGCGCGTGAGCACGCTGAGGAAGCGGCACTGGCCGATCCCGGCGTGCAGCGCTTCGTGGCCGGCAAGCCGGTGCGCAAGCTGATCCACTTGCCGGACAAACTCGTGAATATCGTGGTATGAACGCTCGCCGGCGCGATTTGCTGCCACTGGTGCTGACGGTTCTGCTGGCCGGCTGCGGCTTTCATCTCGAAGGCGGCGGCCCGTTGCCGCACTCGATTGCATTGGTGCGCATCGAGACCACGGATACCGAGTCGGATTTTTACTTCGGACTGCGCAAAGCGCTGCTGGCCGCGGGCACGCGCCTGGATGAGAGCGGGCACGACGACAGCGCCACAGTGCTGCACGTGCTGAACGATTCTGTGGCGCAACGCATACTCACGGTGTCGGCACTGAATGTCCCGACCGAGTACGAGCTGAGCTACGCCGTGAAGTTCTCCGTCACCTCCAACGGACGCGAGCTGATTCCCGCGGAAGCGCATACCCTGGTGCGCGACTATGCATTCAGCGAGAACCAGCTGCTGGCCAAGGAACGCGAGCAGCGCATTCTGAGCGCCGCGCTGGCCAACGATCTGGTGACGGTGGTGATGCGGCGGCTATCGAGTCTTTAGCGCACGCGCGCATGCTGCGCCTGGCAACCGTTGATCGAACTGCCGTAGCGCGGCTACTGGCCTGGTACGGAATGGACCTGCGCGTGCTGGCTGCGGATGCGCCCATTGAAGGCTCGTACTGGGGCGACAGTGAGGCCGGTTTGCGCGGCAATACCTTATTTGCGCGCTACGACACACCGCTGCATTCCATCTTGCACGAGAGCGCGCACTACATCTGCATGACCCCGGAGCGGCGCGCCGGCCTGGAGCGCGATGCCGGCGGCGATGACGCGGAGGAGAGCGCGGTGTGCTATCTGCAGCTGCTGCTCGCCGATTCTTTGCGCGGTGTCGGCCGCGAGCATCTTTTCGCCGACATGGATGCCTGGGGTTACAGTTTTCGCCTCGGGTCCAGCCGCGCCTGGTTCGAGCAGGATGCGCTCGACGCGCGCGACTGGCTGCAGCAGCGCGGCATCATCGATGCGCGCTCGCAGCTCACTGGGGCGCTGCGGGTTTAGCGCCGCCCATGGCGGCGAAGCGATCGGTCGCGGCCACCAGTTCGCGTGTGGTGCCGGTTTCGAAGGCGGAATGACCGGCGTCGGGCACGATCCGGAAATCGGCTTCGGGCCATGCCCGGTGCAGGTCCCAGGCACTGCGCATTGGGCACACCATGTCATACCGGCCCTGCACGATCACGGCTGGGATATGGCGTATGCGTCCGGCGTCTCGCAAAAGCTGGTCGTCATGTTCGAGAAAGCCGCGATTGACGAAGTAGTGACATTCGATGCGGGCGAAGGCGGCAGCAAATTCGGGATTCTCGAATTTCGCCACGAAGCCCGGATTGATGCGCAGGAAGCTGGTGGCACCCTCCCAGGTCGACCAGGCGCGCGCCGCCGCGGCGCGTGTGGCCGCATCATCCGAGGTCAGCAGCCGGTAGTACGCCTGCATCATGTCGCCGCGCTCGGGCCCCGGGATCAGCGCCACGAACTGCTCCCACCGATCGGGAAACACCGATCCGGCACCGAGTGGGTTTTGGTAAAACCACTCCAGCTCCGAGCGGCGCAGCAGGAAGATCCCGCGCAGCACTAGCTCTGTGACCCGCTCCGGATGCCGCTCCGCGTAGGCGAGAGCCAGTGTCGAGCCCCAGGAACCGCCGAACACCAGCCATTGCTCGATCCCCAGATGCGTGCGCAGCGCCTCGATGTCGCTGACCAGATCCCAGGTGGTGTTCTCACGCAGCTCCGCGTGCGGACGACTGGCGCCACAGCCGCGCTGATCAAACAGCACGATACGGTAGCGCTTGGGATCGAAAAAGCGCCGCATGCCGGCGTTCACCCCGCCGCCCGGGCCACCATGCAGGAATACGGCCGGTTTGCCGTGCGGATTGCCGCATTGCTCGTAATACAGCTGATGCAGCTCGGAGACCCGCAGATGGCCCTTCTGAAACGGCTGGATCGAGGGATAGAGCGCGCGCGAGCGGGCCATCAGACCGACACCATGGGCCCGAGAGGTTTGCCTCCCAACAGGTGGATGTGCAGGTGGTACACCTCCTGGCCGCCGTGGGCATTGCAGTTGACGATCAGGCGGTAACCGTCCTTGGCGATGCCTTCGCGGGCGGCAATTTCAGCCGCGACCACGAACATGTGACCCAGCAGCGCCTCATCAGCGCTGGTGACGTCGTTGGCGGTGGCAATTGGCTTGTTGGGTACGATCAGGATGTGCGTGGGCGCGCGCGGGTGGATGTCGCGAAAGGCCGTGACGCGATCGTCGCGGAAGACGATGGTTGCCGGGAGCTCGCCCTGGATGATGCGTTCGAACAGACCCGGCATGGAGTTCCCTCGCCGTCGCTAGATGCCAATGAGCTTATGATACCGCCTCGATGGGGTACAACACATGAAGCTCACGCTCGAGAACCTGCCGGCGCAACTGGCGCAGGGGTTGCTGCCGGCGTACCTGGTCGCCGGCGACGAACCGCTGCGGGTCGGGGAGGCCACCGACCTGATTCGCGCCACGGCGCGTGCCGCCGGCTTCAACGAGCGCGAAGTATTTTTCATCGAGCGCGCCAGTTCCATCTGGCAGGACGTGCAGCAGGCCGCGCAATCGCTGTCGCTGTTCGCAAACCGGCGCCTGATCGAAGTGCGCTTGCCCACGGGCAAGCCCGGCGTGGCCGGCGCGGTCGCATTGCTGCGCCTGATCGCGGCCGCTGGCGATGACCTGCTGCTGCTGGTGATCACGGGCAAGCTCGAGCGCGAGAGCCAGAATTCCGAATGGGTGCAGGCGCTCGCGGCGCGCGGGGCGTGGCTGCCGATCTGGCCGATCGACTTGGCGCACCTGCCGCAGTGGCTGCGGCAGCGCGCACGCGCGGTGCGGCTGTCGTTGAGCGAGGAGGCGATTGCCATGTTGGCCGAACGCTGCGAGGGCAACCTGCTGGCGGCACAACAGGAGATCGACAAGCTGGCGCTGCTGTGGCCGGGCGGCAGTACCGTCAGTGCTGCCGAGGTCGCGGCCAGCAGCGCCGACAGTGCCCGTTTCGATGTATTTCAGCTCGCAGAGGCAGCCCGCACCGGCGATGCTTCGCGATCGTTGCGCATACTGAGCGGGCTGCAGTCCGAAGGCGCCGAGCCGGTGCTCGTGCTGTGGGCATTGCTGCGCGAGCTGCGGGCCGCGCAGGCCGCCAATGCACGCCTGCCGTTCGCGCGCCTCACGGCGCGCGCTGGCCGTGCTGATCGCACCGCCAAGGGAATGGCGCTCGGGGACCCGTGGGACGAGCTGGCCCTGCTGGCGGTCGAACTGTGCGGAGTGCGCACGCTGCCATTACTGCGCGCCGGGTAGAGCTGCCATGTCGGAACCCATAGGCGTGTTCGGCGGTACTTTCGATCCCATCCACAATGGCCACCTGCGTACCGCCTTCGAGCTGTGGCAGTCGCTGCGGCTGGCACAGGTGCGCTTCCTGCCCACGGGCAGTCCGGCGCATCGCGAAGCGCCACTGGCCTCGGGCGAGCTGCGGCTGGACATGGTGCGTCTGGCGGTGACCGGACAACCGGGGTTCACGGTCGATGACCGCGAGATCCGGCGTGGCGGCGTGTCCTACACCGTGGATACGCTGACTGAGATGCGCAGCCAGTTCCCGGATCGATCATTGTGTCTGCTGCTGGGTATGGATGCGTTTCTCGGCATGCCGACCTGGCACCGCTGGCGTGAGATCTTCGCGCTGGCGCACGTGGTGGTGGCGCACCGACCGGGCTGGAAGGCGCCAATCACCGGGCCGCTGGGCGAGGAAATGGTCGACCGTGGCACCGGCAGCGTGCGCGAGCTGCATAATCTGACCGCCGGGCGCATTCACGTGCACGCGGTCACGCAGCTTGAAATCGCCTCCACCGATCTGCGTTCGTTGATCGTCACCGGCCGCGATCTGCGATACCTGGTACCCGAAGCCGTGCGCGATCTCATTGCGCATACCGGGTGCTATGCTCCGTCCGGCCGTTGAGGCATTTGGGAGGATTAACCAAGCCGCATGACAAAGACTGCTCGCCCGCGCCGCGCTCCGCGACGCAACTCCACACTGGAAAAACTAGTACTCGCGGCGCTGGATGACATGAAGGCAGTTAATGTCAAATTGCTGGATGTGCGCGGCCTGACCGACATTACCGACGCCATGATCGTGGCCTCGGGAAACTCCGACCGGCACGTGCGCGCCATCGCCGAATGCGTGCTCGAAAAGGCGCGCGCCGCCGGGCGCCGGCCACTCGGGGTCGAAGGCACGCGCGACAACGAATGGGTGCTGGTGGATCTGCAGGACGTGCTGGTGCATGTCATGCTGCCGCGCGTGCGCGAGTTCTACGCCATCGAACAGTTGTGGGAGGCGCCGGCGGCCGCCAAACCGGAGCCGCGCCGGCGCCGCAGCGCCACGCCCCGGGCGGCCACGCGGTAAGGCAGCCGTGCGTTTGCGCGTGATCGCAGTCGGTACGCGCATGCCGGCGTGGGTCGACGCCGCGGTCGAGGACTACAAGCGCCGCCTGCGCGGCTCCTGGAAATTTGAACTCGAGGAATTGCCCGTGGCCAGGGCCAGGGAAGCCACGCGCATATTGGCGCGGTTGTCGGCGCGCGATCTGGTGGTCCCGCTGGATGAGCATGGTGAGCAATTCGATACTCTGCAGCTGGCGCGCTGGCTGGAGCAGCAACGCACCGCGGCGCAGGATGTGGCGTTCATCATCGGCGGCCCCGATGGTCTGGATGACCAAGTGCTGGCCAGGGCCAGCCGCCGATGGTCACTCTCGCGCCTGACCTTGCCGCATGCGCTGGTGCGCATCGTGCTCGCTGAGCAGATCTACCGTGCCAGCACGGTGCTGGCCGGCCACCCATATCACCGCGCTTGAGAGCCTCATGCTGATACTTGCCTCCGCCTCACCGCGTCGCAGCGCTCTGCTCACGCAGATCGGCGTGGCGCACACCGTGGTGCCGGCGCAGATCGAAGAGCGGCGCCTCGCGGACGAACCTATCGAGCAATGCGTGCGGCGCCTGGCCGAGCACAAGGCCTTGCACGTTTGCGCTCGCCTGCAGGACGATTCACTGCCGGTGCTGGGCGCCGATACCGCGGTAGTGATCGACGATGTGATGCTCGGCAAGCCGCGCGATCAAGATGAAGCCCTGCAGATGCTAAGGCGACTGTCCGGCCGCGAGCACCAGGTGATTTCGGCCGTGGCGCTGGCATGCCACGGTCGCGTGTCCTCGAGGGTGTGCCGCAGCGCGGTGCGCATGCGGACGCTGACGCCGGCGGAGTGCCGGGCCTACTGGCGCAGCGGCGAACCCTGTGACAAGGCCGGCGGGTACGCCATTCAGGGTCTGGGCGCGGTGTTCATCGAGCGCCTGCAGGGCAGCTACTCGGCGGTCATGGGTCTGCCCTTGTTCGAGACCGCGGCACTGCTGGCGGCCGCCGGTGTGCGGCTGGGACTATTGAGCGAGGAGAATTCGTGACCACGCACTCACACGACAATGCGGTCGCAGTAGCGGCCGTGCAGATGACCTCCGGTCCCGACGTGAACGCCAACCTCGAGAGCGCCGGTGCGCTGCTGGCGCAGGCCGCGCGCGAAGGCGCGCGCGTGGCGCTGCTGCCGGAGAACTTCGCCTTTATGGGACTGCGCGATGTGGACAAGCGCGCCGTGGCCGAGCGCAACGGCGAAGGACCCATTCAGGATTTCCTCAGCCGCCGTGCACGCGAACTCAAGCTCTGGATCATCGCCGGCACCATGCCCATCAGCGAGGTCGCCGGCGAACGCGTGGCCGCGGCGTGCCTGGTGTATGACGATGCCGGACAACGGGTTGCTCGCTACGACAAGATTCATCTGTTCGACGTCGACATCCCGGGGCGGGACGAAAAATATCGCGAGTCGGCGCATATCGTGCCGGGCTCGCGGGCGGTGCTGGTGCCCACGCCTGCGGGATTGCTGGGATTGTCGGTGTGCTATGACCTGCGCTTTCCGGAACTCTACCGGCCGCTGTCGGCCGCAGGGGCGCAGTGGTTCACGGTGCCCTCAGCGTTCACCGTGCCCACGGGACGCGCGCACTGGGAGATGCTGCTGCGCGCACGTGCGATCGAGAACCTGGGCTTCGTGGTCGCGGCCGGGCAGTGGGGACGCCATGCCAGCGGCCGCGAGACCTACGGCGACAGCATCATTATCGACTACTGGGGCACGGTGCTGGCGCGCCTGAGCGCCGGCCAGGGGGTGGTTGTGGCTACGCTGGACCTCGCGGCGCAGCAGCTGGCACGGCGCGATTTCCCGGCCCTCTCGCATCGAGTATTGTGAGTCGCAAGAGGTCACAGTGGCAGATCAATTACGGTTCGCACGCGACGGCATCCTGGCGCCCGCGGGTCTGGACGACGGCCGGGTAGAACAGGCTCTGGGGCTGGTGCTGGGCTCGGCGGTGGATTCGGCCGACCTGTACTTCCAGCTTTCTCGCTCCGAGAGCTGGGGACTCGAGGACGGCATCGTCAAGGAAGGCAGCGCCAGTATCGAGCAGGGCGTGGGTGTGCGTGCACTCGCGGGCGAGAAGACCGGCTTTGCCTATTCCGATGAAATCATGATGCCGGCGCTGGAAGAGGCGGCGCGCGCCGCGCGCGCCATCGCCGTGCAGGGCGGCAGCGGTGCGGTGCAGGCCTGGCGGCAGAACAGCGGCCATCAGCTGTACCTGCCGGTGGATCCGCTGCTGAGCCTGGCCGATGAGGACAAAATATCCTGGCTCGCGCGCGTCGATCGCGAGACGCGACGCCTGGATCCGCACGTGGTGCAGGTTATGGCCAGCGTGCACGCGGTGCACGAACTGATCCTGATCGCATCGAGCGACGGCGTGCTGGCCGGCGACGTGCGGCCGCTGGTACGCATGAACGTCAGCGTGATCGTCGAGCATCAGGGCCGGCGCGAGCAGGGCTACGCCGGCTGCGGCGGGCGCTATACGCTCGATGAACTGGTGGCGAATGATCGTCCGCTGAGCCTGGGCCGCGAGGCGGTACGTCAGGCGCTGATCAATCTCGAGGCCGTGCCGGCTCCGGCCGGCACCATGACCGTAGTGCTGGGGCCCGGCTGGCCGGGCGTACTGCTGCACGAAGCCATCGGTCACGGCCTGGAAGGGGACTTCAATCGCAAAGGCACTTCGGTGTTCGCCGGCCGCATCGGTGAGCGCGTGGCGGCCGCCGGCTGCACCATCGTCGATGACGGCACGTTGCCCGCGCGCCGCGGCTCGCTCAACATCGACGATGAAGGCACGCCCACCCAATGCACGACCCTGATCGAGGACGGCGTGCTGCGCGGCTACATGCAGGACCGGCTCAATGCCCGTCTCATGGGCGGCACGCCCACCGGTAACGGCCGGCGCGAATCATTTGCGCACGTGACCATGCCGCGCATGACCAACACCTACATGATGCCCGGGCCACATGCTCCGGGCGACATCCTGGCATCGGTGCAGAAGGGCATCTACGCGGTGAATTTCGGCGGCGGCCAAGTCGACATCACCTCGGGGAAATTCGTGTTCTCGGCCAGCGAAGCCTATCTGATCGAAAACGGCCGGGTCGGTGCGCCCATCAAAGGCGCGACCCTGATCGGCAACGGGCCGGATGTGCTGCTGCGTGTATCCATGGTCGGCAACGATCTCAAGCTCGACGACGGCATCGGCGTGTGCGGCAAGGAAGGTCAGAGCGTGCCCGTGGGTGTGGGCCAGCCGACGCTGCGCATCGATGGCCTGACCGTGGGCGGTACCGGCTAGCGGGCTTCAGGAATTGGGGTTGCGGTCGGCCAGTACCGTGGTCGCGGCGTGGTGGTGCTCGATGTTGTGGCGATGGCGCGCGCGCTCGTCGATGTACAGCAGTTCGTGTTGGCCGATGGTCACCACATCACCGTCATTGAGGTTGTGATAGCGCACCCGTTTGGAGTGCAGGAAGATGCCGTTGGTGCTGTTGAGATCCTCGATCACGCAGCTTTGCGCCGTGGTCACGATCTGGCAGTGGTGTCGGCTGACGAAGCGACTGTCGATCTGCAGGTCATTGGCCGGCGTACGGCCGATGATCATGCGTCCTGGAAACAGCTCCAGTTCCCGGACGGTCTGGCCGGCGGTGGCGAGCAGGATGCGCGCCAGCGGCACACCTTCCCCTTCCTCGCCGTCCGACGACTCGGGCTTGACGTTGCCATCGCCATCGGTGTTGCCGCCGCGCGCCTCATTGCGCAGCTGCATCATGCGGGTGCCGGTGCGCGAGGAGTACTCGACCCAGCGCAATTCGCTGACCGCATCGGTGATGTCCTCGAGACCGACCGTATCGCGCTCACTGGTCGAAGCCGACAGCAGCGCGGTGTCGCACAGCGTGTTGATCAGTCGCGGTACGCCGCCGGTGTAGCGGAAGATGGTATCGAAGGTATCGGAGGCGAAGATGGTGCGGCCCTGCGAGCCGGCCACTTCCAGCCGGTGCAGTATATAGGCGTGCATTTCGGCCGCTGACAACGCCGGCAGATGGAAACGCAGGCGCACGCGCTGCGTGAGCTGCTCGAGCGCGGGCGCATCGAGCTTGTCATTCAGCTCCGGTTGGCCCGCCAGGATGATGCGCAGCACCTTCTCCTTG